>CAYQRT010000020.1:0-19006 GCA_964419695.1 uncultured Spirochaetaceae bacterium
ACTTCATCGCAACTCCTTGAGATCGAGCGTGTCCGCATCATCGCAGCTGGCACCTCATATTACGCGGGGCAGGTCGCCTCGCACCTGATCGAGCAGGAGGCGCGCATCCCCTGCCGGGCGGAACTCGCCTCCGAGGTGCGTTACCGCAATCCCATCGTGGAGCGCAAGTCGCTTCACTTCGCGGTGTCCCAGTCGGGCGAGACGGCCGACACCCTCTACGCCATGCGCGAACTGCAGCGCAAGGGATCGTGCGTGCTGGGCATCTGCAACGTGGTGGGTTCCACCATCCCCCGCGAATCCAACGGCGGCGTGTATATCCATTCCGGGCCGGAGATCGCCGTGGCTTCCACCAAGGCCTTCACCTCCCAGATCACCGCCTTCTACCTCTTCTGCCTGCTTATGGCGCGCATGCGCCACATGTCCTTCGAGTCGGGCGAATGGTTTCTCCGGCAGCTGTCGGGCATTCCCGACAAGGTGGCCGAGGTGCTTACGCTGGCGCCGACCATCCGCGCGCTGGCTGAAAAATACGCGCGGTATAAGGATTTCCTCTTTCTGGGCCGCGGCCTCAACTATCCGGTGGCCCTGGAGGGGGCGCTCAAACTCAAGGAGATCGCCTACATTCACGCCGAGGGGTATTCCTCGGCGGAGATCAAGCACGGGCCCATCGCCCTCATCAATGAGGAGACGCCCAGTCTTTTCCTGGTGCCGGACGACCGGCTGCGGGAAAAGGTGATCTCCAATATGAAGGAAGTCAAAGCGCGACGCGGCAAGCTCATCGCCGTCACCTCGGACGGTGACTCCGAGATCCGCGACATTGCCGACGACGTGATTGAGGTGCCGCGGGTGGACGACCTCTTTTCGCCCTTTGTCATGGCGGTGCCGCTCCAGCTCTTCGCCTATTACTGCGCGGTCATACTGGGACGGGACGTGGACCAGCCGCGGAACCTGGCCAAAAGCGTCACCGTGGAGTAGCCGGGCGCCCGGTGCGGTTGCCTAAACCGCAGCCTGCCGGTACAATATATAACAAGATACCGCGCCGTCGATCACGGCAGCCGGGTTCCGGCCGGGCCGCGGACACGAGTCCGCCGTGCCCGCTTACCGTCCGCGGGCTGTCTTTACATCGTCTGTCACGCAATCCATCCATCTTTTTTCGCGCATAAAATCGGGTTGTTGCGCCGTGTCTCTTCAAATATATTTTATACTGAAAAACAAATGGTTTTCAGTATTTCCGATTATAATGGTTTTCTATTTCCTTACCCGGTAAGGGGTCGCAGAATGTCTTTGGTTGGGGAAGTAGAAAACCGTATGCTTTTGAGTATAGGCAGGACCATGCAGCGGATAAAGATAGCCATTTTCCATTACCATCTCAAGCGGGGCGGGGTGACCTCGGTCATCCGGGAGCAGGTGGCCGCCCTGGAGGGAACGGCCGACGTGCTGCTTTTGACCGGCGAGTCCCCGGAGGAATACATTCACGACCACGTGGCCGTGATTCCGGAACTGCGCTACAGTACGGCCGCGGACGGTCCGGCCAACGCCGAGCATCTGGCGGACAAGGTAGAGGAGACGGTGATCGGCCATTTCGGAACACGCTGCGACGTGCTCCATTTCCACAACCCCATCCTGGCCAAGAACCTCCACCTGCTGCGCGTGATCAAAATCCTGGCCGCGCGCGGCTGCGCCGCCTTCCTGCAGATACACGACTTTGCCGAGGACGGGCGGGTGGGTTCCTGCATCCGGGAGGAGTATCCGGAGGACGTGCATTTCGGCGTCATCAACTCCCGCGACTATCATTATCTCCTGGAATCGGGCCTGCGCCCCGAGGGGCTGCACCTCCTGCCCAACTGCGTGAGGGAACTGCCCGACGGGGGAGGGGATTTCCGCGACAACCACCTGCTCCTCTATCCCGTGCGCGCCATCCGCCGCAAGAACATCGGCGAGGTGCTCCTGATCTCCCTGTTCGTGAACGATGGTGACTACATCGGCGTCTCCCTGCCCGCCTTGAGCCGTAATGACTGGCAGAGCTACAACGACTGGAAGATCTTCGCGCGCACCCAGGGCCTGCCGGTCCGTTTTGACCTGGGGACCAAATACCAGTTCGGTGAACTGATCTCCATCTCCAAGTGTTTTCTCACTACGAGCATCGCCGAGGGATTCGGGTTCGCTTTCCTGGAACCCTGGATGTGCGGGCGGCCGCTCTGGGGCCGGCGCATCCCGGGCATCTGCGACGATTTCACGGGCGGGGGCGTGTCCCTGGACGGCCTTTACGACAGCTTCCGGGTGCCCCGGGACCGGGTGGACCTGGTCTCGTTCATGAAAACACTGGAGGTGGAACTCAAGCACCTGGAAAAGTACTACGACGTCTCCCTGGACGCCCGCGCCGTGGCTGATTCCGTCCGCTCCGCGGTGGGGGACGACCATGTCGACTTCGGACTGCTGGCGGAGAGGCATCAGGCGTTTTTCATCCGGGAGGCGGCGGCGGACGAGGGGCTGCGCCGCGCCGTGTTCGAGGCCAATCCCAAGCTGGCTTTGCTGGTGGCCAATGCCTACGAGCCGGCCGCGCTGGAGAGGAACCGGGAGACGATCGGGCGCACCTGGTCGCGTGGTCAGTACGCCGCCGCGCTGTCCGGTGTGTATAACAAAGTCATGAGCGTGAAGGTGAAACAAAAGATAGACAAGGTGAAGCTGCTTTCCCATTTTCTGAAACCGCAGCACCTCTCCTTGCTCAAATGGGGGTCGTATGATGGAACGCAACGCTGATCCCGTGCTCAGGGAGATTATCGCGGCCCACCAGGCGGCGCCGGCCGTGCGTCCGTCCACGGCCGCGCCCGCGCTCAATCGGCTGTCGGGCGTCAAGGCCGTGCTCTTCGACGTGTACGGCACCCTGCTGCTCTCGGAACGCAACAATCCCGGGCCGGACGGACGGCCCGACAAGGCCACGCTGGAGCGCCTGAAGACATTCGCGGTCAAGTACGGGATCGCGCTGGAAGCGGAACGTTTGGTCCCCGCTTTCCTGGACTTGATCGACACAACGAACAAGACCGCCGCGGCCAGGGGAGTGGGGGTTCCGGAAGTCAATGTCATCCACATCTGGCACCGCCTGCTGGGGGGCGGCGACTACCGCACCCTGAAGCGTCTGGCCCTGGAGTTCGAGATGATCGTCCACCGCTGCCGGCCGGCGGGTGATCTGGCCGCGCTCTTCGCCTTTCTCAGGTCCAAGGATATTAGGCTGGGAATCGTCTCCAACGCGCAGTTCTACACGGCGCACATCCTCGAGTATTGGCTGGGCCGGCCCCTGACCGAGGCGGGTTTTGACAAAAAACTGATTTTGTATTCTTATATATACAGGCACGCCAAACCTTCGGCAAAGCTGTTTCGTAAAGCAGTAACGCGTGTCACCCAGAGGGGTCTTCACCCCGCTCAGGTGTTGTTTGCGGGCGACAGCCTTGAAAACGATATCCAGCCGGCCGGCCGGGCCGGCTTCCAGACCGCGCTTTTCTGCGGATCGGCCGCGACTGTTCGCCCGGCGGCCGACCTCAGGATAGACGCGGTGCTCACCGACTGGAACCAGATCGAACACATTCTCTAGTAAAACGGAGGCGCACTTGTTTTTCCACGGGACCATCAGGAACATTGGCTTCATTTCCACCCGCTTCCAGGGAACGGACGGTGTGACCCTGGAGACCGAAAAATGGGAGGCCGTGCTGCGCGAACTCGGGTACCGCACCTTCTACTTCGCCGGCCTGTGCGACAAGCCGCGCTCGGTGTCCATGACCGATCCGCTTGCCTTCTGGGAGACTCCGGCGATCAAGCGGGTGCAGGCGGGCTGCTTCAATGTGTTTATCCGTGAACGGCGCGTCACTGAAAACATCAAGGACATCGCCGGACGCTTGAAACGCAAGCTCTCTGCGTTCGTGCGCCGGTTCAAGATCGACCTGGTCATCATCGAAAACGCGCTTTCCATCCCCCTCAATATCCCCTTAGGGGTGGCCATTACCGAATTCATCGCCGAGACCGGCCTTCCCGCCATCGGGCACCATCACGACCTCTACTGGGAACGCCAGCGCTTTATCGTCAACGCGGTCAACGACTATTTGAAGATGGCCTTCCCGCCGTCCCTGCCGTCCATGCAGCACGTGGTGATCAACTCGCAATCCCAAAAAGATCTGGGGTATCGCCGGGGCCTCAATACGGAACTCATCCCCAATGTCTACGACTTTTCCGTGGCCCCCCCCGGCATTGACCGGTACAATAAAACCCTGCGCGCCGACCTGGGTCTGAAGGAGGATGATATTTTCATCCTGCAGCCCACGCGGGTGATCGCGCGCAAGGGCATCGAGCATTCCATCGAGCTGGTGGCGCGGCTGGAAAATCCCAAGGCCCGCCTGGTGATAACGCACCAAACCAAAGACGAGGGCAAGGAGTACCTGAAACGCGTGCGCAGTTACGCCGACCTGCTGGGCGTGGATCTCATCATCCGGCCGGACATCGTAGGGTACAAAAGGGCGCAGCGGCCGGGAGGCGGTAAAATATACGCGTTGGCAGATCTCTATGCCAACGCGGATCTGGTCACCTATCCCTCCACCTATGAGGGGTTCGGCAACGCCTTCCTGGAGGCCATCTATTTCAAGAAGCCGCTTTTCGTCAACCGCTATTCCATCTACCAGCGCGACATCGAACACCTGGGATTCGATGTCGTCACCATGGAGACGTTCATCGACGATCACGTGGTGGAGGAGGTGCGGCGGCTGCTCGAGGACAAGCAGCGGCAGCGGAAAATGACTGAATTGAATTTTTCGCTGGGGAAGAAGTACTTTTCGTATACGATTCTAAAGCAGCATCTGAAGACGCTTCTCCTCAAATTCCAGGGGAACGTGGGGTGAACGGAAATGGGCCTTAAAAACGTCCTGAAAACGATTTCCGGATTCATCTCCCGGCGCTTTCGCCGCACGGCCGCCTTTCTGCCGGACGCGGACATCAAGCCCTACGTGGACCGGGTCATCGCCGACGGCATTCTTTTAAACGAGATTCCTTCCCCCAGCGAGCGCGAGGAGGTGCGCGCCAACTTCATCAAGCAGAAACTTCTGGATTTCGGGATCGACGACATCCACACGGACGAGATCGGCAACCTCTTCGCCCTCTTCCCCGGCAGCGGCGGTTCCGAGCGTTACCTGCTTCTCTACACGGACATGGACAACCTCAAGTATTCCACCCAGGAGAGTATTGTGGAAATACGAGGGGACAAACTTTTAGGTGTGGGCATCGGCGACAACAGCCTGGGGGCGGCCACGCTGCTCGTGCTCTGCGAATATATAAAAAAGGAAGGGATCACCTTCGATTTCAACCTGATCGCCCTTTTTTCCCTGCGCAATGTGCCGGAGAACGGGTATGAGGGCATCCGCTATTTCATCGAAACCTGGAAGGAACGGGTGTTCGGCTCCGTCTATTTTTTCGGCCTGCACCTGGGCCGGATGGTGCTCGATTCCTACGGCACCTGCAACATCTCCTTTACGCTCACCAGCGCCAATGAGGACGCCCTGGGCAGCAACTATACCGACTCCACCGTGGATCTGGCCGCCATGCTCTACAACCGGATCAACAAGGTGGACTGGAACACGTACAACGCGGTGGTCAACATCGTGCGCATCTCCTCCGGCATCGGCTTCGAATACTTTCCCTCGGAAGGCACCCTGGACCTGGAGATTTTCTCCAAGGACTCGGCTTCCTTGGAGCGGGCCACCAAGGCCGTTTTGCGCATGGCGTCGGAAGTCTCACGGCACAAGCATTTTACCGTGGAAAACACCACGTTGTTCTCCCTGCCGCCGGTCAATGATCGGCGCAACGAGGTGTTCAATACCATCGTCCGGCGCGTTCATGGCATGCTGGGCATCGAGACCAGGCCCACCCAGATTCCGGACTACCCGGCCATCCTCAACCAGGTCGGCATTCCCTCGGTGACCCTGGGCGTGTCCACGGGAAAAAAATTCGTGGACGACGAGTTCGTGGAGTCGCGCAAGGTCATGACCGGCTTCAAGCAGGCCATTCTCTTTCTCGAGGAACTCAATAAGCTGGAAGAGCGGATGTGGTGATGCCGGAAAAAAAATCGATCCTGAAAAACACCTACCACCATTCGGAGTTCTCCGACGTCCGGCGCCTGGTGGACCTCAAAGAGAAACGGGAAATGAAAATCTCCCTGGCCTTTCCCACGCTCAACGAGGCCAAGACCATCGGCAAGGAAGTCCTTATCATCAAGACCGAGCTGATGAACCGCTTTCCCCTGATCGACGAGATCGCGGTCATCGATTCAGGGTCCACGGACGACACCTGCCGCATCGCGCGCGAGTTCGGGGCCACGGTCCATTCCTCCAAGGACATCCTGAAGCATCACGGCACCTACCGGGGCAAGGGCGAAAATCTGTGGAAAAGCCTTTACGTGCTGGCCGGGGACATCGTGGTCTGGATAGACGCCGACATCAAGAACATCCATCCCAAGTTCGTCTACGGCCTGGTGGGCCCCCTGCTCGAGCATCCCAACCTTTCCTATGTCAAAGCGTATTATGAACGCCCCTTGTCCGTGGGCGGCACCTACGGCCCCGGCGGCGGGCGGGTGACCGAAATCCTGGTCCGGCCGCTCTTTTCCATGTTCTTCCCGGAGCTGGCCCAGCTGGTCCAGCCGCTATCCGGTGAATACGCGAGCCGCCGCGGCCTTCTGGAAAATTTGAGTTTTTCAGTCGGCTACGGCGTGGAGCTCGGACATCTGGTGGACATCTACGAGATGGTCGGCCCGCACGTGATCGGCCAGGTGGACCTGGACCGGCGGATCCACCGCAACCAGACGCTGTCCGACCTGGGGCGGATGTCCTTTGGCATTCTGAGCACCTTCTTTAACCGGCTGGAGAAGTACTACCACATCAACGTGGACCGGCTGAAGAACGATTTCTACTCCCTGATCGTCAAGGAATCGGACGAGTACGACGTCAAGAAAATCGGCACGCCCGTGCTGGAACGGGAACCCATGACAGACATCATCGAATACCGCGAAAAGTTTTACCGCAACATCCTGCCCACGGCTCCGGGCGCCGCGCCCGGGGGGTTCTGGCGAGGAAAAGGCAAGCGCTGACGCTTCCCTTCAGCACCCCCAAGGCTTGTTCCGATACTAGGATATGATGAAAAAAACGGTTGTTGTGATGCTTTATGTCATTTCGGCCGTCGGGACGCTGCGCGCCCAGGAAAACACCCTTGCCCTGGTCCCGGATGACGTCATCATCGAGCAGAGCACCGAAGGCGGGTACGATTTCTGGATCCGCCAAAAACCCGGCATGGACTCCGTCCTCCTCACGGAAAGCAACAGCGATCCGGCGTGGCGCCAGACCAACTACGCGCTGCGCAATCCGGTCTGGCATCCGGTGAATGGAAATGAAAAAAGACTTCTGAACGGCTCGTTCATCGATCCCGCGCTGAAACTCTATTCGCTCATAGACTCCACGTCCGAGCCGCACCCGCGCCTGGGCCGGGCCTTTCACATCTTCGTTCCCTTCGTGGTGGTGTACGGCGGATATCCCGGGGAGCGTGCGGGAGAGATGGAGATACGGGACAACCTCTTTATCAATTTCCTCATTTTCAGCAAACCCTACGCCGATTATACGGGGGTGTTTCACGACAATCCCTTCCGCCTGGCCTTCACCCAGGCCCCGCTGTCCGCGCCCCGGGAACAGGCGCTGTTAAGCGAGACCGAGCGTACCTTCAAGGAGATAGCCGACAAGGGAGGCGGCGACGCCTATCCCACGGTGGGGCGGGAGGACATCGGCACGGTGCTGGACAGGATCGCCGGGCAGGGAGAGGGAGAAAATCTGGACCTGGCGCTCTGCCTGGACACCACCGACAGCATGGCCGACGACATCGATGACGTGAAACAGGGGCTTCTCGACGTCATGAAAAAATACCGCGGCCGTTACCGGAACCTGCGCGTGGGCGTGGTGTTCTACAAGGACTATTTCGACGAATACCTGACCAAAGTTTTCCCCTTTTCCGACGATTACGCGCGCGTGGAGCGGACCATCAGCGGGGCCGTGGCGCGCGGCGGTCGGGACACGCCCGAGGCGGTCTACGAGGCCCTGGCCGGCGCCCTCCATGATCTTGAATGGCGGGCGGACCGCCGTATTATTATCCTGGTGGGAGACGCCCCGCCGCATCCGCTGCCCCGCGGCAAGGTGAGCAAGGAACAGGTCTTCCATGACGCCGCAACCGCGCATGTGACGCTGCATACCATCATCCTGCCGCAATGATATCACATACCAGTTTGGGTTAACCATGAAGGCACAGTTTACACGACACAGCCCTGCAATGTATGCTCCGGTATGCGCGAACTCCTGAACGACTACGGCCGGAAGCGGCGGCCCTGCCTGTTCGTGATCGACTTTGACATGAAAGAACCCTTCGTCTGTCCGCTGGAGAACGCGGCCGGGCAGGGCGTATTCTATGCAATCCGGGGTCGCGGGAACCGGATGCCGGCCGGACCGTTGGCCAAGGAGGTGGTGTGGCGCCGGCACCCCGTAACTTTCGGCGCATACCAGCAGGCTTTTGATCTGGTGCAGGAGGAGTTGCGGCGCGGCAACACCTACCTGGTGAATCTGACGTTTCCCACGCCCGTGGACACCAACCTGGAATTGGCGGAACTCTTTGACCACAGCCGGACCCCCTACCGTCTCTGGTACAAGGACCGCTTTGTGGCCTTCTCTCCGGAGGAATTCGTGGCGATTAACGGCAACACCATCCGCACCTGTCCCATGAAGGGCACGATCCGGGCCGACGTGGACCGGGCGGCGGAAATTATCCTGGCCGACGAAAAGGAAAAAGCCGAACACGTGACCGTGGTCGACCTCCTGCGCAACGATTTGAGTATTGTGGCGCGGGGAGTGCGCGTGGAGCGCTGGCGCTACATCGATGAAGTGAGGACGCACGAAGGACGGCTGCTGCAGGTCAGTTCGGAGATTACCGGCCGCCTGGAGCCGGACTGGCACGGGCGCCTGGGGGATATCCTGGAGGCATTGCTGCCCGCGGGTTCGGTGACCGGCGCCCCCAAGAAAAAGACGGTGGAGATCATCCACCGGGTGGAATCATACGACCGCGGTTTTTACACCGGGGTGTTCGGCGTGTACGACGGACGCGATCTCGCCAGCGGCGTGCTCATCCGGCTGGTGGAACGGGACGGCCGGGGCGGGCTGGTCTACAAGAGCGGGGGGGGCGTCACCATGGACTCCGTTCCCGCGGCCGAATACCGGGAGCTGGTGGAGAAAGTCTATGCGCCTTTTGCTTGAAACCTTGCGGATCGACCAGGCGGGCGTCCGCGACCTGGAGAGGCACACCCGGCGGCTGAACGAAGCGCGCCGCTCCCTGTTCCGCGTGCGGGACGATCTGGACCTGGGCGCTTTCGTCCCGGTACCGCGCATCAGGGAGAATGGACCGGTCAAGTGCCGGGTGATCTGCGGGCGAACGGTGGAACGGGTGGAATACCAGCCGTACCGGAAACCCTCCGTCCGATCTCTGCTGCTGGTACGGGCGGACGGTCTTGATTACCGGTATAAATACGAGGATCGTTCGGCCCTGGACCGGCTGCGGGCGGGGCGGGGTGAAACCGACGACATTCTCATTGTCCAACGCGGACTGGTTACCGACGCCTCGTTTGCCAATGTGGTCTTCCATGACGGGCGGCGCTACGTGACGCCCCGCCGGCCCCTGCTGGATGGAACCAGGCGCCGGGAACTTTTGGAGCGGGGGGCAATTGAGGAAGATGAAATCCGGGTGGAAGATATGGGGCGATATACGCGGGTATTTTTAATCAACAGCCTGCTGGGACTGGAGGACGACGTGTCCCTGCCGGTGTCAGGGATCCTGTTTGCCTGAGGCGCGATAAAAAAAGCGCCCTCGGAAGGCGCCGTTCTGAAAGGAGGGAAGCATTGTCATGGGGCGGGGGGGACGGCTTTTGCCGGTTCCGTATGCAAGTCGTTCTTGCCTTTGTTGATGATGTTTTCCCTGACTTGTTCGGCCAGCAGTTTGGGCGCCTGGGGCAGCACCCGGCTTTTATCCTGTTGGTACAGGCTCAGGAGTTCATCCAGAAGCACCAGCGCCTTGGCGTCATCGCGCATTTTGTGATAGAGGAAGGCGATCTCATACGAGGCCCAGGTGTTTTTCTCCAGGTTATCGGGGAACTTCTCCTTGCATTTGTAGTAGTAGGCGATGGCCGTGGCGTAATCCTTCTTTTCGGCCCGATCCTGGGCCAGTTGGAAGTAGTCCTCGGGCTGCATGGAGTCCGAAATAACGAGTTCTTGGGAGGCGCAGGCCGAGAGGGCCAGCCAGAACGCGATCACCATGAATGCAGCTCTCTGTATTCGTTTCATGCCGGGTACCGCCGATCACATGCCTCCGCCGGGCGGAGCGCATGGGTATATTCTTGTCTACAATAACAATTCAAAAGCAGGGTTGGTTACATTATACCGAGAAATCAACAATGTGCAACCGGCGGGCGGAAAGCGCCTGACGGGCCGCCGGGTCCCCTAGGTGCGCAAAAGATCAGTACGTGTAGATTTCGTCCTTGATGGGCAGGCTCTTTTTGAGGTCGCGGAGATAATCCTTGAGATCGCCCATGGGTTCGTAGATGTCGCACAAGTCGATACTGCGGCGGGCCACGGTGAAATACTTGTAGAATTTCTCTTCGCCCAGCTTTTTCTTCCATTTGCCGGCGTCGCAGCGCACGCGCAGATAATATTGGCTTCCGTCGCCCACGGGGATCTTGATCAGCTTGCAGTGAATACAGTTGGCGCAGTATATTTTATCAATGCAGATGTCATCGGTGTCCATGAAGTCGATGTCATTTGTTTTTTCCATATGAAACCTCCGATAACGACCAAAGAAGCCTACGCTTAAGCGTTCTCCGAAGCCGATTGATACTATCATGATCGACTTTTTGCTGTCAAGAGTTAACCGGAATCGATCCGGTTCCGGTTGGGAAAGGCGCGGCGCGGGCGTCGCAACCCGCGTACCCCACCGCGCGCGGCGGCCGGCTAGAGTATCCCGCCTTCACTGTATTCCTCTAGAATGCTCAAGCAGACGCTTTGAGCCTTGATATCCGCCAGACGGTCCACCTCGGCCAGCGCCTTGCTCACGGCGCTTTCCGCGGCCGGGTGGGTGGTGATGACCACGGGAACGCCGTCGCCACCCTCCCCGGGACAGGCGGGTTCGCGCTGCAGCACCGAGGAGATGCTGATGTGGTAGCGCCCGAATACGGCCGCTATCCGGGCCAGCACCCCGGGCCGGTCCGCTGCCATGACCCGGATGTAGAACCGGTTGTGCGCCTCCCTTTGGGGTAGTACGTTTTTTTTATCCGCCCGGTCGGGCCAGAGTCCCAGCCGTTCGAAGAGCGCCTGGCCGGTGCCCAGGGCCAGGGAGAGCACGTCGGCCGCCACGGCCGAGGCCGTGGGAGCGCCGCCCGCTCCGCGGCCGTAGTACATGGTATGGCCGTTGGCGTGGCCGTAGACGCTCACCGCGTTAAAGGGGCCGCTCACCCGCGCCAGGGGGTGGTCCTGGGGGATGAACACGGGCTTGACCGCCCGGTAGAGACCGTCTCCGGCGCGGCGGGCGATGGCCAGCAGCTTGATTACGTAGCCCAATTCCCTGCCGTAGCGCACGTCGCACAGAGCCAGGGTGTCGATTCCCTCCACCGGCAGGGAGGGCAGGTCCACGGGTTGGGCGAAGGCGATGGCCGAAAGAATGGCCAGCTTATGGGCCGAGTCGTGGCCGTTCACGTCCAGGGTGGGGTCCTTCTCGGCGTAGCCTTTGGCCTGGGCCTCGGCCAGGGCGTCTGAGTAAGAGCGGCCGTCCTCGGTCATGCGGCTCAGGATATAGTTGCAGGTGCCGTTGACAATGCCGTAGAGGGCGTCGATGCGGTTGGCCAGGAGTCCGTCATAGAGGGCGCGGATGATGGGAATGCCCCCGGCGCAGCTCGCTTCAAAAAGGATGGCCGCGTGGTGGGAGCGCGCCAGGGCGAAGAGGTCGTTCCCCGCTTCCGCCATCAGGGCCTTATTGGCCGTCACCACGTGCTTGCCCGCTTTGAGGGCGCGTTCCACGCGGTCGCGCGCGATGGTAGTGCCCCCGATGAGTTCGATCACCACGTCCACGCCGTCCAGGGAGAGGGCTTTGTCGAAATCGGTTTCAAAGAGGGTGGGGTCCAGGCCCAGGGAACGGGCGTGCGTGAAATCCACGTCCACGATCCGCAGCAGTTCCAGTCGCACGCCGGCCTTGCTCTCATAATAGTCCTTCTCCTTGATCAGCAGTTGGGCGGTCGCGCCGCCGATCGTCCCGCATCCGGCCAGGACCATGCCGCAGCGTTTGATGTCGCGGGCCATAGCCATTCTCCTTTTTTCTCCCGTAGAGATTGTACACGGGTGTGCTGTGCGTTTACGTGTGAGTCTTGATCCTATGGCGGAAGCATGGGCATTGTCAAGGACCAGGCGATTGTCGTCCGTGTCTTGGGTTTGTTTTGTTTTTCCTGCGACGGAGTGGACGCGAGGGGTTGACCGCCGGCAGCCGCGCTACGGATGAGGTTTTTTTCTTTTAAAAATAGACCGGACGGCGCGCAGCCATCCCGGCTTGAGCACGACGGGGGCCGCCTCAAGGGGCTTGCCCTCAATACGCCGCTGATCCTCCACGGCCTCCCGGTGGGCTTGATCGCCGGCCTCGCCCGCGGGGCGGTCGACAATGGTGCGCAGGAGCGGCTCCCGCCCGTACATGATCACCTGATCGCCCCGATAGATGACGGTGGTGCTTTTGGGAGTGCCGATGAAGTACCCGTCCGTGCGCCGCACGGCCAGGATCAACACGCCTTCGTCCGTGAGCTGCAAGTCCCGGATCATCCGGTCGGTGAACCAGCTGGTCTCCGGCACGGTGAAGGTGGTGACCTCGTACTCGGCCTGCAGGTTCAGGAGGCTTGCGTAATCGTGCGTGTAAAGACGCGTCCATTTTTTAAGCAGCCGCTGGACGATCTTGGTGAAGATGAGTTCGATGAGGCGGCTCTTGGTAATAAGCAGGAGCAGGAGGATGCCACCCCCGGCGATGCCCCCCAGCAGGGGCAGGCTGCCGGTGAACTCCAGGGTCAACACGGAGATAATGATGGACGATATGAAGGAAACGACCCCGATGTTGCCGATGAGCATGAGCGACTGGATGATGCGGCGCCGTACCGGATGGTTGATAATGCCCTCGGCCTCGCGGGTGGTGAAACCCGTGCCCGTGAAGGCGGACCGTGCCTGGAATTTGGCCACGTCTTGGGAAAGTCCGGTCAGGCGCAGCATGATGGAGGCCACGCGCACGATGATGACCGAGATGATCAGGATGCTGAAAAAGGAGATGATCGCAATCACATACTCATTATATTCACCGATGGATTTTTTACCAGCCGGGTTTGCCCGCCGTCAGCTTGACAAGCCCCCCCTTTTCAATACAATCGAGGCCACGGAGCATCCCGGCCCCGGAGGCCGGAAGGGAAAGGATATGCCGGTATTCCGCGTGCCGCTTCAGGCGGCCATCGACGAATCATATGACATAGAAATCGGGGCCCGTCTCTTCGACCGGCTGATCGCCGACCTGCAGGCGGGTCTGCTGGCCGGTGTTCACCGGCTGGCGGTGATCACGGACCGGACCGTGGAGGAACTCTACGGCCGGGAGCTCTTGGCCCTGCTGGACCGCGCGGGGATCAAGGCGAGCATGTTCTCCTTTCCCGCCGGGGAGCGCTATAAGACGCGCGAGACCAAGGCCGCGTTGGAGGACAAACTGATTGAGGCGCGTTACGGACGGGACAGCGCGGTCATCGCCCTGGGGGGCGGCGTGGTCTCCGACCTGGCCGGATTTCTGGCCGGCACCTTCGCCCGCGGCGTCCCCTTCGTCATCTACGCCACCACCCTGCTGGCCGCGGCCGACGCCTCCATCGGCGGCAAGACCGCGGTGGACACCCCGCATGCCACCAACCTGATCGGGCTCTTCCACCAACCGCGCCAGGTCTACATCGACACCCACGCCTGGAACACACTGCCCCTGGAGGAGATCCGGGGCGGGCTGGCCGAGACGGTCAAACACGCCTGTCTGGGCGACGCCGCTTTCTTCGACTACCTGGAGGCTCATATCGGACCCTTCCTTGAGGCGGCCGCGGATAAAAAACCGCTTGACCCAGCGATCGCCGCGCACGTGGCGGAGAAGAACTGCGCCATCAAGTACCGCGTGGTGGCGGGCGACGTACGGGAGGCCAACCTGCGCCAGGTCCTCAACCTGGGGCACACCCTGGGCCGGGCCCTGGAGCCGCTCATGCAGTACCGGTTTTCCCACGGCCAGGCGGTGGCCGTGGGTCTGGCCTTCCAGCTGCGCCTGGGCCGGCGCTACGGGTACGTGACCGCAGGCGAGGCGGGGCGCGTGATCGCGCTGCTTGAGCGCATCGGTTTGCCCGTCACCATTCCCGCTGGCATCGCCCCGGCCGTGATCGTGGAAAAGATGCATACGGACAAGAAGACCCGTCGCGACGAGATACGCTTCGTTTTCCAGAAAGGCATCGGTGAGATGATGCGCTTCGAAAACGGCTCCTGGGCCCGGGGCGTGCCGGAGGCGGACATCGAGGCCGCGTTGAAAGATTCCTACTGACGTTTTTTCAAAAAATATCTGGAAAATCGGGCGCCGCTCGGCTAAACTGGTAGCATGAAAACATATATCGTGACGCAGAAAATCCTGGCTTTGACCGCCACGTACGAAGTGCGCGAGACCAAAGACGGGCCCGTGCTCTTTACGGTGCGGGGACGGTTTTTCACATTCACGCCTTTTCTGGAGATGCAGAAGGGCAAGGACAAGGAAGCGGTGAAGACGCACATCCTCAAGGGAAACTTCTGGAAGACCAAATTCGTGATCTCCGACATGCAGGGAGCTCCGGTGGCCGACATCCAGTTCCCGTTCTTCGCCTTCCGCAAGTCGTTTGTCATGAACGTGGGCGGCGCGCAGTACAAGGCGCAGGGCACGGTTTTTGCCTGGAATTTCACGGCCAAGAACGACGCGGGGCGGGACGCCTTCACGATCCAGAAGGAATTCGCCTTCCGGGACAAATTTACGGTGAACGTGGACGAGAGCCTTCCGGTCGAACCGATCCTGCTCGCCTGCATTTCAGTGGACCAGCGCTTCTTCCAGCAGCGTCGTTCTTCTCTCGGGATACAGATCGGGTGAGACCGGGTACGGTAGCCGATCCGCTTTCCGGATGCCTACCTGCTGGCAGGGTATTCTCCTCAAAAAATCCGCCCGGCCGGGGCTGTGCCTTCGGTCGGGCGTTTGCTTGACACCGGGGGCTTTCTGACAGTATCCTTAGCTAGATGCCGAAGGCGAGACAGCCGGCAATGCCCGCCCGTCCGCCCGGATATCACAGCCGGTTCCGATAAGTGGACCGGATCAAGGAGGATGCAGCTTCTTTCGCATGAAAAACAGAAAAATGAACGTAATTCTGGTCGTCATTCACGATGAAAGTGGATTTGACAAGCAAGCGCACGATGAACTGGACCGGGAAATACGGTCCTGGAAACCTGATTGCCACGAGTTTGTGGGAGACCATTCCTTTCATATTTTATTCAGGAATAATGTAAAAAACAGTTATCAGGCGGAAATGTTCATCAGGAAAATGGAAACCCTGGCCCGGGACAATCCCGGTTGGGACGGCATGAAGATCGGACGGCAGGCGGGCGAAGCCCTGTGCCTGGTGGACGCCTTGGGCCGGATCAGGTCCATTCCCATAGGCATTGTGGCCTGTGAGGCCATGAAGGCCGCCGTTTCCTGACGACTCGCGGGTCGGCTGCGACCTCCGCCGCACCCGGCCTATTCCCCGTCAAGAAAAAGAATAAACTCCTCCGCCAGACGGATGCGCGCGGACAGCGCCGTATAGTCAATGCGGTCGTACTCGTCATCCACGCCGTGGTAATCCTCGTGCAGCCCGGAAAAGAAGAAATACGAATCGATCCCCGCCTGCGCGAACTCGTAGTCGTCGCTTAAGGCGCGATCGTCACGGGCGTCGAAAAAGCGGGAAGGCGGGTCGTGCGACTCGAAAAAGGCGCGGACCGCGGCCGGGGGACCGTCCTCCTGGCTGCGAAAGCCCACTTGGAGTACCTGGTGGGGATTGCGCCCCACCATGTCCAGATTGCACATGACCTTCATGTTCTCCCGGGGCAGGAGTTGCCGATCGAAGAGGGCGGCCGATCCCAGCAGACCCTCCTCTTCCGCGGAGAAGGTGAGGAAGAGCAGACTGTGCCTGAGGCCGCCGGGCCGGCCGGCCAGGACCCGGGCCAGTTCCAGGACGCCGCTCGTGCCGCTGGCGTTGTCGTCCGCGCCGTTGAAAATGGCGTCTCCCGGGCCGCGGAAGGAGCCCAGGTGGTCGTGATGGGCGCCCACCACGATCCACTCGTCCCGAAGCCGGGCGTCGCGTCCGGGCAGGAAGGCGGCGATGTCGCGCGCCTTCACCGGCCGGGGCGGGCGGATGAGATCAATGGAAAGGAAGGCCCGCAGGTCCTCTAGCGGCCGTTGAGCGGGGGAAATCCCCGCGTCCAGTTGTTCCTGCAGGCGGCTCGCCGGGTAGCCGGAGGCGTTGAGCATCCAGTCGCCGGTAAAGTCCGACACCTGCAGGGCGGGGATGGCGGCTTGTTTGAAATTTCGATCATTGAAATGCACGGCCGAATCCGGCGCGTCCGGCGACGGGTGCAGGCGGAAGAAGGTGCGGTCGGGTTTCTCGTCACGGTGACCGTTGCGGTACGCGGGATCGGTGACAAAGAGCACGGCGGCGGCACCATGCCGGGCCGCGTTCTCCGTCTTCTCGGTAAAGAACGCAAAACGGGAATATCTCTGGTCCGACCCGGTGACGGCCTCGGCCAGGGCCGGCGGTTCGTGCCGAAAGACCAGGACAATCTTGCCCTTCACGTCCAGACCCGCGTAATCATCCCACCCGTAGGCGGGCGCGCTGATGCCGTACCCGCCAAAAACCACGTTACCCGCGGCCGCGCCCCCGCCCGAGAAGGGCAGCGGGGTGAAGTCCACGTCGATTTCACGGCCCAGGAGGGTTTCCCCTTTGAGCAGGGTAAGCCGGCAGGCCCGGGCGTCGTATCCGTTTTGATACAGGGTGAAAGGCAGGAAAAAATCCGTATGCCCGGGCGGGGGTGCCAACCCCGCCGCCCGGAAGCGTCCGGCAATGTATTCTTCCGCCAGACGGATACCCGGAGTGCCCGGTCGGCGACCGGCCAGGGAATCGCCGGCCAGGAAGCGGATGTGCTCTTGCAGCGCCGCGGTGGAAACCGCCGGGGACCCGGAGGGTGATAGAGGCAGGAATAGACCGAGGGTGACGAGCAGGGCCGTGGCAGCGGCGGGAACCAGCCGCCGCAGCGGTCCGGGGAGGGTGGGCAACGTCATGGTATAACCTTAATCACAAAACGAAGATTCCACAAGCATCCGCGCCGTTCCCGCGTAGGAAATGGTGGAGGCAGTAGATGGAAGAGTATAAAAACATGCCCTACGAAGTGCACGTGGACGAACTGGCGTTTGATCTGGGGTTCACGGGCTACGCCGTGGTGTACCGCATACGCGGTGACGGAACCATCCGCGTGCGACACCTCTTTTTCGGAGAAGGGCACGTGTTTGCCAGCCGTCAGGAAGCAGTCCTGCTTTTGAAGACCATTGCCGAACAGTATATCGAGCTGGAGGCAAAAGAGGATCAGAGCTGACCGTGGAAGATCACATGAATCCACTCCGGGGGTCCGGCGGGTCGCTTACTGTGTGTGAATCGACTCCAGAATTGACGCCAGATCCTTGTTCAACCGGTCGACCGCGGCGGCGGCTTTGGCCTCGAAAGCCCCGGGGGTGGGTTCGGTTAGTCGTATTCCCCGGGTGGGTAGGGCGAGGAACGCCGCGTTCTCATAATGGGCTGTCATGTCTCGCGAGGTTCGGGCGGCGTCGTTGCAGGCGGCGATAAGGAATTCACGGGCTTCCGGGGGCAGACGGTCCAGGAGCGCTGGGCCGGCCAGGAGCACGGCCGGGCTGTGGACGGCCGGCAGGCGCAGGAGGGAATAGTCGGCATAGGGGCCCGGGCTCCCGGCGAGGGGAAACAGGTCCACGGCGGCCACATCGACCAGGCCGGAACGGAGGGCGGGGAAACCCGCGTCCCAGGGCAGGTTGATCGCCTTGGCGCCCAGGGCGCGCATAAAGGCGTTTCCTCCCCGTCCGGGCAGTGTGGCGCACTTCTTATCCTGAAAATCCGCGGGCGAGTTGAGGGGACCGGAGCGGGAGATGAAGTAGAGGGCGCCTGGGTCCACGTGTCCCAGCCCGATCAAGCCCCGGGACTCAAGGGACTGCAGGGCACGGGCGCCGAGAGCGCCGTCCAGGACCCGGTAGAATTGGTTCGTATCCCGGAAAGCCAGGGGCAAGGAGAACGCTTCATAGTAGAGCGAGAGCGAAGCGAGGGAAGGAGAGCCCACACAGGCCAGGTCCAGTTCGCCCCGCCGGAGGCGGGCCAGCACCAGGGCATCTTCACCCCAGCGGCCGGCGGGAATCACGGTAACGGTCAGGGTGCCGTGGGAACGCTCGCCGCACAGACGGGAGAATTCGCGCAGCGCTTCCACCACGGGGTGCCCGTCCGGCGCGGTTACGGCCAGGCGCAGCACGGCCGGCGGTGAAAGGTCTATTTCTTTTCCGCCGCAGGAGAACATGATCAGCATGATACATGGCAAGCAAAGGTACTTTATGCGCATAGGAGTTCTCTTCCTCTCTTTACATTGAATACTTAATCAGGCTAGGGAAAAGCCGAATCCGGCTTATCAACGGCTTTCTTGATAACGCCGCTACTATAGCACACGCCCATCATTTCTGCAAAGATGCCCGTCGCCCGTACTTTATCCTGACACGTTTCAATTTACGCGCGTGATTTTTTACGTTTTCGCGATAACCAAGATAAAGA
>CAYQRT010000021.1:0-18435 GCA_964419695.1 uncultured Spirochaetaceae bacterium
ACTGCTATACCTGTACCCATAATTAATTAGTTTTTATTAAGCTGTTTTAAGATACCAATAAGTAGAAGTACCTGTAGATGATGAAGTAAAACTGAATCCTGCTATGTCAGCAAATAATATAGGCTGTACACTAGCAGTAATAGTAGTAGATAAACCAGAACTTGTTGCCCCAAATGATAGACCATTACTATCAACATAATAAATACTACCTTGAGGAATATTAAGTTTTAGTTGTGAACTATTAATTGTAGCACTAGCACCAGTAACTTCTGTAGTAGCTAAACCTACATAATCACTATGCGTATGCGTACCAACTCCTCCTATGATAGATATACCATTAGAACCACCTGATAAAGTAATATTATCACTTCCTACTAATCGTAACATACTACCAAATGAACTACTAGATGTACCAGAAGTATTGCTTGATATCTGCCAAATCTGTCCAAATTTAGTACTATTTGCAAGTGGTATATATGCTGTTTCTACGGATGCACTTACCGATGTAGTAGAACCTGCAGAAGATGAACCAAAGGATACTCCATTACTATTTATTAAAGATAATGTTCCAGAAGGAGCAGCATCAAGTCTAAGATTAGTACCATCATATGCAGAGAGTGTAAGATTACCACCACCAATTAATTGTATTTGAGAACCAGAAACTGTACTACTTGCTCCGGGGGCTATATTACCACCAAGAGTAAATGAAGCTATTCCTCCAGCTGCTCCGGCAGATACAACTATAGTATTAGAACTACCGGATAAGGTAATATTATTTCCCCCCGATAAGTACATTTTTGTTCCTAAAGTTAAGGATGTAGTACCTGCAGTATTTGCACCTTCTAATTCATAAGCTCCAACAGCTCCTGAACCTCCACCAGCTGTTAAAAATATAGAAGTACTTATACCATTTGTAGAAGAACCCCATGTTACATTACTACCTAAACTATCAACAAAATAAACATTTCCAGAATCAATAGATCCTGTTATAGTTGTTGAAAGACTTGAATATGTTGAACCAAATGAAACTCCTGAACCATTTTCAAAATAGACATTACCTGTCTGGGAAGTATTTATAAAGCTACTAGAAGGATAAGCTGTAAGTCCTAATACTAAACTATTACTTGAACTTCCTGTGGTAGAACTATAAAAGTTTGAAAAACTTAAAGTATTAGCACCATGAATATGGGTAACAGGAGAATATAGATTACTGTGAGTATGTGATGTAACAGCAAATAAAGGTACACCTATTAATAAACTATTAGAAGCAGATGTAAATTTAAGATCTGTTCCTGTAGTAGCAGAACTATATACATTGCTTCCATGTGTATGTGAACCTGCTATTGTAATATATGGAGGAATCCCCATAGTTAATCCATTACTGGAAGAACTGAATTTTATATCTGTACCAGTAGTAGCAAGTGTAGATACATTTGATCCATGGGTATGAGTACTATTATAGGAAGCAGTCATTGTACTTCCATTAAGACCAAATGATATACCGTTAAGGTTAGCAAATTGTACAGTTCCTGCAGTAATAGTAGATGCTCCACTACCAGCTATTCCAGAAATCCCCGTTTGTTCAGCATGAGTATTTGCACCACTTATCAGAATAGTAGATGCATTATATGATACAGTAACATTATTACTACCGGATATTTGAACTGAACCTGAAGTATAAGAACTATCAGAAGCAGCAATTTGTCTTATATGAGGAGCCGTATCTGCTACTAGTCCTGTAACTGACAACGATGTAACAGCACCAGCTACAGCAGAACTAAGAAAATCTCCTGCATCTATAGCATTTGTTGCAGCAGCAGGATCAGGTACACTAAATCTAAAATACTGATTTGTACCATCAACAGAAGAACTTATAGTAATATTTGAATATTCAGAAAGAATTACAGACCCACTTGTATATAGAGTTTCACTATTACTAATACCTACTATTCCTGCAGGAGCTCCTACTATATTAATAGTATTACTTTCCTGAGATAATGTTACATTATCACCTCCCTGCATATATAAAGTACCGGCATTTATCAGGGATGCTGTACCTGAGGTATTAGAGGTACTCATAGAAAATGCTATACCAGGATCAGTACCTGAGGCAGCTCCTACTATTGTGAAAGCATTACCATCCTGTGATAAAGTTATATTATCACCTCCTGCAATTGTAACAGTTCCTGAGGACAATAGAGTAAGAGTACCGCTAGTGTTACCATCAAGAGTCATTAAATTTCCTGGAGAGGCTGTTAATGATAATCCATAAGGTATTCCATCAGTATGTACTGAAGATGAAGAAAATCCTGAAAATAGATAATTACTTCCATAATCAGTAAATTTCTGAGTAGTTATAAATTTTGGAACACTTACAGTCAATCCTGATTTATTTCCTACCATCAGAAAATCAGTTCCTAAAACCGTATCAGAACTGGTATTCGTACCCATACTGGTTTCGACAGATAATCTTAATCCATCAGTAGAAGAATATACACGTGTTATATTTGTTCCGGCAAAAGTACCATGAAGATGGGATACCTGAGCTGCAGTAGTTAAATATGGAGGTACACTTACATTAAGACCATCTGAATTAGCAGTCATTTTAAATAATGTACCATTGGTAGCACCTACTGTAGTGCCAGTACCCATATATGTATGTGTATGATCACTCTGAGCTGCTGTTAGTAAAAAGCCAGGCTCACTTAATGACCACCCTCCAATTCCTATAGTACCACCTATATTTCCTGTAATAGAAGGAGCCCCTCCATGAACATGATCAGATTCAGCTGCTGTAGTAAGATAAGCACCTGCAGATTGTATACCAGTTACCCCTAAAGTTGTACTAATTCCAAGAGTAGACCTTGTAAGATAAGGCCCTGTAACATATAGTGAATTGGCAGCAGCACTTGGATCTGCTACTGATAGTTCTAAACCATTACTAGCAGAAGCAATAAGAGTTATATTAGTACCTGCAAATGTACCATGGGTATGTGTTGATAAAGCATATTTTGTTATTCCTCCACCAAGCATGTCAGGATCATAGCCTAACAATATTGATGATGAATTATCAAAATCTATATTAATTGTCTTTTTCATAGTTAGTGTGCATCATGATGAGCAGGTATAACAAGTCCTTTATACCTATTATGTTTAGTATGCAACTTTGCATAGATAGAATAAAGATAATCAAAATCTTCATCATCCAGATCTGAAGAACCCTCTTCAACTGCAAAAGTTACATTACAAATAAGATATAAATCATCCAGGTAGCCATCTATAGGTTGTCCTAAATCTAATCTACGACAAATAGACCAGGCAAGCATAACTGTAAGGGTTTTACAGTCAATCAAAAGGTCATAGATTTCAGTACTTCCCCAAGTCATATCAAAATAAGTTTAAGTTGACCAGATTTCTTCTATGCTTCTGGCATCGAGAAAATCTCCTACTTTATCAGTAATTTCCTCAAATTCTGTCTGACGACCAAGTTCTGCAGCCCAGGTAGCTGAACGTAACATAGCTATACATAAAAACTGTAAACGATTTTCTTCATAATCAAAATCATTTATATCTATACTAAGAGGTAATTTGGAAGCCATCATATAGTTTTCAGCTAAAAAACCCTGATGACTATAATCAGAATAGTCTACTGCACTATATGTTATAGTCAGAGTAATTTCATAGTAGCCATCTGGAAAATATGTAGAATTTAATTGAGAGGCTCCATTATAAAAATGATCAGGGGTTACAGTAAAATATGAGTTTAAAGCATTACCACATAGATTTATGTAAGTTCCATCTATCCCCATCTCTGCTTTCATAGTTGCCGCAGTAGGAACATAGGTATAGGTATCTCCTCCATACTCAAGTTCAAGAACTACATTGGTAAGATTAGTAGAATCAAATGCAGGTGCCCATGCTGTAAGATCATATAACTTAAAATCAGAAGCATCTGTATTTTCAACAACTTCAATTGCAAGCACTATTGCCATATATTATATTATTTTAAAATTCAGTTTTGTCAATTCTCCGAAGCCAACCATTTAGAAATATTTCTAACTCTGGCTTTCTTGCAGCAAGATTCATATAAAATATTTTCCTGCGTTTTTTAAATATATCTAAGAGAGGAAGTTCAGATTCGTTAATTGCCTTAATAGTTTTGGGACCAATAATACCATCATCTTCAGTTTTAACTATCCTCTGTAGCATCCTTATTGAAACTTTTCTACCAGCATTAACTCCAAAATCAAACACCTGTAATATAAGTTCATTATTAAGAATACCTTCTAAGTTCATTGGAAGCCAATAATCCTTATAGTAAATATCTATAGCTTGTTCTTTAGTAAGATTTTTTATATCCAGATTGGGATAGAATTTCTTGGCTATACCATAATTAGTTTCTCCTCCTGGATCTTTTGGATTATTTACATAACCCCCCTCATTTTTTAAAACTACTTTAATACATTTTAAGAAAAGATCATAATAAACCATATCAAAAATTTTTACAAAGGTATAAATTAAAATTGAGATTTCCTATAGATCAGAGTAGATTTTTACTACTAAAAACTGGTAGGTAATCTAATGAAAATTATTAGTAATAAAAAGAGGGATGCTTGTGACATCCCTCCATGAGATTACATTTATCCCACAAGATAAATTGAGGGATATTATTTTCTAGAAGTCTACACCCATAACTACGTCAAACAACTCAGCAGCATGTATACTATGTTCATAGAATATTACATACCTGTCTTTAGATACAGGTCTAGTTCCAGTTGTAGGACTTGCATACTGATCAAACCAGAGCTCAAATGAAACACAGTCATAAGTAGTACCAGCTATAGCATCTATATTCCTTACAGTCGGAGGATACGCAGAAACCTCACGGGTTTTATTCTCAAACTGACCACGTGCTTCCAGAGCAGATACCAACTGATATGTACCAGTACCTGGATAAGGTATTGATGCAGCACCGGTGCCCACAATGTTAGTTCCATAAGTTACAGTCGCAGTCGTAAAATCACCAGCTTCCAGTTCAAATGAAGAAACAAAAGGTTCATCTGTTACAGGATTAAAGTCAGCATCAGCAACACTAATACCAGTAAATTTCAATCCCCAGTTACCTTCAGTGACAGTTTCAACAGTATCATGGTCAGGCTTGCTTGTACCCTGATATTCCTGATCAAGAGTATAAATACGTGCAGCACCTGCTCCACCATCATTACTTACTATAACATAGCAAGGATCATACATAGAAGGAGCGCCATCAACTGTATCAGGAACTCTAATTACAGTACCATTGAGTAGAGTAAGAGTATCATCATCGGCAGATACAATAGTCTTACTTCCATGAACCAGAGCTATGTTGTTATGTACCAAAAGCTGAGCACCAGAGTTTACTCTTTCAACCATGAAAGGTTTATAAGCCTGACGTTTTAGCCAGTTAGTACCAGCTACAGCCAAACCGGAAGCAACTTCCCTCTGTGTAGCAGCAGCACTGGATTTGTATGGAATAGTAACAATCATAGGACTGTTATTCAGCAAACCAAAAGTATGCTTAAGAATAACTTTTAATCCATAATATGTAGAGTTGGTGGCATCCATAGAACCTGCAACTCCGTTATAACCTAAATATGTAATCTGTTCCGCCCTTGCAGCATAAGCCAAACCTCCGGCATTATGTACATTACCAATAGTAAAATAAGGTGTCTGACTAAGTACTCCCCTTGTATTTCTATATACAAAGCGTGTAGGAACTGCAGCAATCACATCTTCTTTCTGAGTCTGCGGATCAACATAAAATGACCCGGACTGTGCAGGAAGAAGAGGAATACTGGCAGCACCAGCAGCATTAGTAACATTACATACGAACACTTTTGTTCTTGAATCTTCAAACATGTTATTAAAGTATTAAATTATACAAAAAAATTATCTAATTATCTATCCTGAACTATATATACATAGTCTACATCCAGAATTTGAGTAGTAGTAGCATCACCATTTCTTACCAGAAATATAGGTGCTAATGCAGTCATAGTAGCATATGTAACACCTGTTATAGGTGAACCTGCAACACCATCAATATAAGGAGTAATTGTAGCAGCACCTGTAGCACCTCCATCAAAGTGAAATCCTAACCTTGTCCAGGTATTTGTTACTAAGGTTTTCAAGGATGCAGCACTAACAATATTAGTACCATTATCCGAAGAGGCCAAAAATATAGTTCCAACGCCAGCATCGGTTTTAGTAAATCCTACTCCATTTGCAGGCATATTATCTGCAACAGCAGTAAGATCTTCTGTTTCTGCAAGACCCACAAAAAGGTCCAAATTAGTCACATCAGCAGCAGGACATCTTACCCTAGCCTCATACCAGAGATCTTTTCCTAATACTAATTGAAAATTTTCTCCAATCTTCTGTATTTGACAAGCAGAGTCATCGTCTGTAGCCCCACATGTTAACTGTATTAAACCTCCATTACCATCAACAATTACCTCAGTATTACCAGCATCAGTTTCAGTTACTGTCCAACAGGCCTCTAATCCTGCAGCAGCAATGCCTTTATCAAAATCATCAAGAAAAATATGTGCTACTGAAGGTAATGCGAAAAGAGGTATACCCCCTAAAAGTTCAGTATTAATTACCCCATTTTCTGCTACTTCATTAAGTGCATCTATAAGTATGTTGTACCAATGACTATAAACTTTAAATTTAGGACCATCAAACTGTACAAAATTGTCTCTTGTTATACGATCTAGAATTGCCATATTAAATTATATTTAAATTAAATTATTAAACTTTCTCAAACTCTGCTGCTGCTAGTTGATATCCTGCCTGATCAATTACAGACATCCTGGCCAACATTACAGCCTCTTCAACTATTTGGGGATGCACACTTGGATTTAACATACTTGCATGTGTACCTCCTGTAGGATAAACTACCCCCGAAACTATTGGATAGTTATCTGGATGATCAACCCCAACTACCTGATAACCTGAAAGTACAGAACCATCTGTAATAAATACTTGATCACCGTCATATTGTAATATCCAAAAACCTTCATCAACATTTGGTACTCTAAATGGATTCTTCAAATTAGTTCTATAGAAATCATATGTTATCCTCTTTAAAGAAATGTTGAGTGCTGAATCTGATTTACAATATTCGTCCAAAATCCAGAAAAAAGCTGGTCTTATCCCCGTAGAAAGAGATTGTGCAAAAGTACCATCAGAGTTAACAAAATGAGTACTATGTGCATCAGGAACATAAACAGCACTTTTAACAATAGGTTCTATAGCCAACTGATTAAAAGTATTCTTATTTATACCTTCATCTAAAATCTTAAGAACAACCTTACGCTGAGCAATTGTAAACAATTTTCCCCATTCCTCAGGTGTAAACCCAGGAGCATTGCTGCTATCAATAGATTCATATAGCAGCTCAGCTTCTGTTAACATTTCATTAAAGGTCATTTAGCAACTTCAATCTGGGCTTTTATTTTAAGGTAAATATCAGCCTTAATTTCTTCAGCCCTTGTTAAATAAGTAACCAACTCATCATATGTATAAGACACACCTTCTCCAGGTATATCATATTTGTTTCTTGCAGACTTTATAATAGCTCCTGCACGAATAGCTTCAAGAATTAAACTCTTAATTTTAGCACCAGGATCATTTATAATCTTAAGTGCTAAATCTATTTCAGTGTCAATAACCTTCTTGACTTCTTTACGGAGCCAGTCTTTGTCAGCATCCTCAGGAACTAACTTCATTTCCTTCTTCTCCAGATAATATACACCCATAAATTCTTTCATTTTAGTAACAGAATTCTGGATACTACCAAGATAAGTATAAGCTTCAATAGTCTTATTAGTATCAGTTTGTTCTTTTGCTTCAGTATAATCTTCATCAACTAAAGCAAAGCGATACTCACCTCTACCATATCTATTATCCCAATTAGGAGCAACCATAGGTTGTAACTTTGTGACCCTATAACGTAAGTTGTCTAAAGGATCAGATAGATTAAATTTGTATCCTTCATGCATAAGAGCATAGTCCTTTATAACTTTTACAAAGAAAGTATGCCAGAAATTATCTTTCTTCTTATTAACATTCAGATCTAAATCAAGTTCTTTTTCAAAAAACTCCTTTTCTTCTTCACTAATGAATGGATTTACTAATACTCCTAATTCATTTTTGGGTAACTGAAACCAATTATTTGCACCTTCATATTGAAAGTAAGCAACATGTGCTGGAGAATTAATCATTCTTCCTCCTCTGACTACTGGTTTCAAATAAACTTTCTTGTTCTGTAAATACCCCTTTCTTAATGCTTCATCTTTACTAATTGCCATACTGTAATCTTATTTAATTTACTATATAGTAGTCAAGGGGGTATTGCTAATACCCCCAACTACCAAATCTTATTAACGAAGAATAGACGGAATCATACGAGCAGTTTTCTTAGGATTGGTAATTTTTACACCACCAATAAATCCCTTGAATACAGAATAACCATCTACCGAAGTAGCCATTATTCTTGGATCTGTACGATTATTATATGGAGAGAATGGATCTCTCAACCCTGGTATATAACCAAAGAATTCTTCATTTTCTTTAACACTAACCTTTGAAATATTGGAAGTTCCACCAGTTGTTCCAACATCAAAAATTTCATAAACATATGAACTTGCTAATCCACCATCAGGATGCCTAAGAGTATTAGGATAACCATCCTTCATAGGATCAATAGTAAGTTTAAATTTAATACCATTAACAGCTGCATAATTAAGAAACTGCCCCTCATCCAGAGTAAGTTTACCACCTTCAGTCTTAATATTGACATTAGTGTTTAGATAAGTAATAGCATTAGCTTTGTTAACAGCATCTTTATGGAATTGATATGCACCATACTCACCTGTATTAACAATAAACTCACGTTTATCTTCAGGAATTTTACCATAAGACATGCCCATGGCAAAATCAGTCAAAATATCAAGACTGAACGTATTATATGCTAATATATTACCATATTCCATTTGTTCATATAAACCATAACCTGACCTGATAGTATTTCCAGATTCGCCAAGAGTAGCAAATGTACCATCAGGAAGTTTATTAGATTTTCCATATCCAAGAAGACGTGCTTTATCACGTTCAAACTGTACATAGAAATCCCAACCTAATTTGTCAATCCAGCGAGTCTGTGTCTTACCATTCTGATCTATGAAAGCAAATGCAAGAGGTTTATTCTTACCCTTACTAATCATATTACCAGGAACGTCATAATTCTTACGAATCATTGAAAGCACATTCTCCATCTGGTAGGGAGCACTATGATGTACACCAGTTCCTCTCTTAGAGAGTTCCTGTTCAACCATACCAAAGAGTTCAGACCACAAAGAATCGGGTGCAATATCAGCTGCAGGAATCCAGAGATTATCATCTCCTGAAAAAAGTGTAACTTTATAACGCCAGAAATTACCCACTTGTACGGGATCTTCCATAACTCTTAACTGATATACTTCAGGCTTATTACCTACAATATGTGATGTAGCCTCAAAATATCTTTCTGGAAACAACATATAGAAAGGTTGCCTGTTCAAGCCTAATAGATCTGCATCTGTAGCCTTAGTAGCACAAGCAACTAATGGGTAAGCACCCTGAAGAGGAATACTACGTTCATCAGAACCCTGAAGGAACCAACGATAAACAACATCATCATTAATGTATTCAGTGGGAAGCTTATTTATAAATGAAACAAAATTGTCTGAACCAATATTTAATTCGTACAAACGATTCATTGTCTTACTTATAATCTCAGGCTCCTGCATACCCAGCCAACCAAGGTGGCTCTCACGGGTAAGTCCGCTCCAATGTTTCGCATCAACAATTTGCAAAGGAGAAATTCTATTCATATTTATTTAATTTAAAACGGTTTTTATTTTTCAAAGATACCACGCATAGCATCTATATTATCTTTGGAAGTTTTATCTTGTTCTGCTGTTCGTATTACTGGTGCCCCTGTTTTAGAAGCTGTATTACTCTTATCCTTCAGAACTTTTTCTAATTCAGATACCTCTTTAGTTGTCTTAACCTGAGCTGCCTTTGTCCAAGGTTTACCTTTCTCAAAGAACCCTGTTTCAAGTAAATAAGCTAATCTGGTATCAAAAAACATAGGATCTTCAGATCTCTTTGCCCAAATGGCATTTGTAGTCCTGCCTTGTTTATCATTTACCTGCTTTACTATGGCATCAAACATCTTTACTTTAACTTGTTTATTAATTGCCATCCCAGGAATAATCTCATCTAAAGAATTTATATCATCCTTAAGAGCTTCAACACGCCTACGTGTTTCCTCTCTGTTAATAGTCTCCTGTTCTTGAGCTACTTTCTCCTCCTCTAAAATCTGTTCTTTTATTGATTTTGTCAGAATACCTAAATACTCTTTTGAATCATCAATATCTTCTCCAAGATCAATACTACTTTGTACAAGTTTATTAATTTTAGTGTCTGTCATTGATGTAGTCAGCCTAAAATAATCTGTCAAAACTTGCTTTCTCAATTCAACATTATCCTCCTTATCCAACTCTTCAGGTTTGATCTTACCAAATCTTTCCTGTAATTCTAATAAAGAGCCTGCAGTTTCTGGTTCTACACCTTTTCCAACCAAATTAAGATACTCCTGATATCCTTTATCAAGATCACTCTTAGCAGCATCAATGTTAACTGTTATCTCACTTTTAATAAGATTTCTAAGGGCCTCGGCTTCTCCAAGATCCTTAGAATCCTTCTCAAATTGCTTTTCATCAAAAGACGATAAAAGCCCCTGCGCAACTAAGTCCCTAGCAAAGATTACAGTAAAAGGAGCATCAGAAGAAGTTTCAGTTGTTTCATTTTCACGGGAGGCAGAGGCTTTATCATCAGTTTTTTCCTCTACAACTGTCTCTGTAGTCTTCTTATCCTCTTCTGCAGTTTCACTCTGCTTATCGAGAACCTTATTAATATTCAAAGTAGACTTATCATCAGTCTCCTTCTTTTCAGTTTCATCAGCCTTCTTTTCAGGCTCAAGCTCAATTGCCGGTGTTTCATTAAGTAATGCATTAACATCTAATGTACTATCAAACTCCAGCATATCTTCTAAATCCTGTTCAAATACTCCTTTTGACATAATACTGTAATTTTACCTCACAAATATAATATATTAATTTTAATTTACAATGGATAACCTACAAGTTTTTATTAGTACTATAACGTAATCTAAGGTTTTTTACTTGCAACTTTATTTTTAATCTCTAATTCTCGGTCTTTTTGGGCTTCTTTTTTCATATTAGAACGTTTAGTCTCTGCCAAACTTTCCTTTTTATTAGAATTCTCTTCAGTTTTATCAGGTGGTTTAGCCTTTCCTTCATTCTGTATCAAAGCAACCTCAACCATAGTTCTATTACGTTCATCTATTTCATACCTTCTTAACTCTTCATTACGTTCAATTTCCTGTTGTCTCAATTGCATCTGCATTTCCTGCTGCTTAAGTTGCTGCTGTTGAATCTGTTCTTCAAAAGCTTCAAATTTTCTTTGTAAAGCGGCTGGATCCTGAGTACGATAAAGTTCCATAACCATTGAAAGAGTACCTCCATTTTGCATGAAAGGCTGAACTAATGCTTTAAGAGTATTCATCATATCCTTATCAAGGGCAGAATTAGTAGAATATATCCCATATTCAGATTCAGCAAACTGACTACCATCAAAATCAAGAACAGCCTGACTACCATCAGATAGAATGTACTGGCGCTTAAATTTCTGATCTTTCCAGGCAATCTTAGCAGTTTCAAGATATGCTCCTATACTTCTATTTACAAAATCCTCATGAATACTAAAATATTTTGCAGTATTTAAAGAACTCTGTTTAACTGATCTCTCAACTCCTCCAACTGTTTCACGTGTCTGAATAGCACCTCTTCTCTGATCTGTAATTCCAACTATATCCTGAACCCTATTCTCTAAGAAAGTTAATATTCCAAGAAGATTTTCAATAACATTAGGATCACCAATTTCTATAGAACCTGAACCACGATTCATGGATCCGGCAAGTTTTCCCAGAGCAGCACCTTTAGTACCTTCATTAAACTCATCTTCAAATACAATTTTAAACTGATCCATATAGAATAAAAACTGATCCATAGTAAAATTACTAGGAATCATACTTGTACTTATTCTTGCCATCTTACCCTTATATGTTTTCATTTCTTCCCAAAGTTTATGGGCAAAGAAATTATACATTAACTGATAAGGCTTTCCAAGACTTACAAATGAGAGAGCTTTAGAATCATTAGTATTAAAGATATTTCCAACTATACCAGGATGACATTTACTTGGATTATCCATAGAACGAAATTGTACCGGTCTTGGACCCATCTTAACATATATATCATCACCAAGTTTAGTCCCTTCGTACCATTCTCCAATCCAGATCCATTCAATATTTTCTTCTTCTACATCTGAAATAGGATAATCTTCATCTACAAATTTCTTCTGAATATCACCATCCTCATCTATAAACTTCAAAATACCCACTCTTCTCATACCTTTCCAAAGCACACGAAGCTTACGAACATTTCCATAAGCATCAAAAGACCCACCAAAGAAAGATGATTCTCTGGCTGTTGCACTTATTATATTTCCAATTCCTCCCTGTTGATTAATCAAACTGGTTAAATCAATAGGAATATTTCTTAAGTTCCTCTCAAATATTTTACCTGATGCAGAAGAAGTATAACCATAACCATCTTCTAATTTCTTGATCTCAGAATCCTTTAATTCATCATGATGCTCATCTATAACCTGTCCTACAGGTACATATGAAAGTTCTATAATAAGATCAGAATCTTCAATTCTATATGTACTGCCACTTCTTATAGTAAATAGGGACAGAGGGTTACCTTTTCTAATAATTGGCTCTCCACCTACAATCTCACATATTGATATTTCTTCCCCTGGAGTAAGTAAATCTTCAAAACATTTACTAAATAACTCCTTCATATTTTGATTAACATAACCATACTGGACTACCTGAGAAGCCATCAATTCTCTCCTGTCACGGTAGTTAAACTTCATCCATTTAGCCTGAGCCTGTATTTTCTGAGATGCATCCTGTTCTGAGAAACTTCCTGCCACAATCATACCTAAAATAGCCTGATTCATTAGAGCAGATATCTCTTCCAGTTTAGAATTAATAAGATCAGGATTAGACATAGTTATCAAAGGATTGAAACGAGCTTCACGTTCCTCTCCCAATAAAACTGCCATATATGAATTCAATAGAGGATAGTTTCTGTAGGTATTATCAAATTTAGCTTCAAGTTTATAAGGATTTATAACTGCAGCCATTTCAGCAGGATCAATAATATTATTGATAAGATTAACATTACTTAACTTCTCTTTCATAGAAGCTCTTAAACCGGAATCTACATCAAAACCTACTATAGTATCAGCGGCATCAATACAATCTTTATAGTAAGTAGGAGTCTTTTGCTTTCTACTCCTTTTCTGAAAGGGAAATGATAATTTACTTGGGGAATAAATAGAAGTGGCCATAATATTTTTTAAAGTTACAAAGCTAATAATTTAAATTAAGATAATCAAGCAAAATTTTTTACTGGTATAACGAAAGGTCTGTAGACTTAGCCGGATTTATTATCCTTTTACCAGGTCTACTACCAAATTTCTGAAACCAGGGGTCATCATGTATAGTTTTAATTTTTTCCTGATGCTTATGATATTCGTACTTTTCTCTGTCTGCACGAAGAACCATACACATTGACATAGCGGAAATACGGTCAAAATTACCATCAGGGTTCCAGGCTAAAGCCTCCTTTATATATCCAATAGAACGTATTTTATGTAGATTCAAAACCTGAATCTCCTCTTCATCTTTCTGAATATAAGCAGGAGAAAGCATCCAATCAGCTTGTAGTTTTCTACCCCAGGTAGCAACAAACTTATTAACAAGAGTTCCTTTGGATCTATTACCTATTAATGTACCTTTAGCTTGATCCATATCTTTAAGAACTTGAGGGGTATCACATAAATAGTGTAACAGATGATTAGTATCAAAGTATGCAAAAAGACCTTTTATATTATTTTCATAATTAGCAACGGCATTATAAAATTTTAATAACCTAAAACAAGTATCATAAAATTCTGAAGCTAATAAAGGTCTTCCTGTATATTCAGCAACTATTCTATCTTTCCAGGTATCAAATATAAAGATAGAACCAAGAGATTCTGTATATAATCCTTCATCAGAATCAATAGGATCAATTCCAGCAATATACCTCCAGGCAGGAACAGTACCATCAGCAAGTCTCTGTGGCATTTCAAATAACTCAATGCACCCAGATTTATCCAACTCATCACGAATAGGATAATTACGTAGTACCGGATGTAACTCAAAATTATCCCAGGAAATTTCACCCCCTGCAGTTAATTTCAAATGTCCTGTACGGTGTGCTCCAACAAATTTATTAAGATTTGGAGATATCTCAGCAAGATAGTCTTTAAGATCAGATACTGGAAAAAGACTTCCTTCTCTTCTCATAATAGCATCCTGTGGAGTTATACACATTTCAGCCTTGTGCTGTACAATAGTATTAGGATCAGTAGCATTATATTTAATCTCTAAACGCTTTGTAATAATTTCAGTTAAGGCTTTTATAATATCAGAATTTCCATTAATATCATAACATCCAAGACGATTCATATAAGCTCCGAAGAAAAATGCACAAGTTGTAGCACCGTGAATATTCTTATCAAAAACATTAGGAATACTTAAGATATTATAACCATTACAGTTATAAAACATTTCTTCGGCCCCTTGAAAATCAGCATTATCAGTTCCTCCGGTGCCTCCCCCGATCATAGTTCCAAAAGCAAAACTACCTTCTTCTACAGATTCTTTTGCTACGTTCCAGGCTTTCAACAACTTTGGGTGTTTTCCCCATTCATCCCAGATAATTACTGGGCCTCTTTTGCCACGTGCAGCATCAGGATCCCCATGAGTAGTTACACCAATAACAGCATTTCTTGTACCCTGTGCAAGACCAATATGATCTGTATAACCCATTTCCCAAACCATATTATTAAGAGAATCTTTACTCTTTAATCGTGGCCAGGGAGTATTTCCTGCACACCAGTCAACATTCTCCTCAAATTTATTAAGAATACCATCTTTTATAAGATATTCCTTCTCACTTGCAATTGCAAAAGCCTTAACATCCTCCATGTTAAAACTTGTATCTCCAAGAAGTAAAACCCTACATAATATCGCTGCACTCTTATAACTGAACCCAGCCCCCCTTCTTTTTAAAAGACCTGCATGTTTTCCTTCTTCCCTACATTGGTTAACATAATGAAAAAATAGATAATCTCCATCATATACATCAGGAAATTGTCTATATCTTTCGGCTCTTCTAGAACCTTCAACAATTCTACTTTTTAGAATAGGTGAGTAGTTGAGATAAAAATAATATGGGCCAGTTATCCATTCCCCATCTTCTCTTACAAGACCTTCACGGCATCTTCTAGCCTCCTCTTTCCAAAACTTATAATATGAAGAAGTTGGAGCTGGATTAGGATATAAATTAGTATATTTATTAAATTTGATATGATGCAAAGCAGCCTGACGAAAATAATCCATATCCTCTAAAATATGAGGATTTGAAATATCAACCTTTATTCTTCCTAAAGAATCTTTCTCAAGATCTTTAGATTTTAATCTTGTAGGAGAAATAAGATTCTGTATAAATTTAATAGTAGAGATATACTCTACTAGTTCCGAATAGGCTTCCCTATCTAATGTTTTCTCATCTACTACACTTTGTATACTATTTAAGTCCATCTTCAAATACCGCCTTCTGACGGCTTCCAACCATATCTTTTTTACTTTGAACCTCTTTTTTAACCATACCTTCTAACTTATTTAAATTTTCAAGTATACCAGCACTACGCTCTATAACCCTTGCCACTTTGTCAATATCATGCTTAGGTTTACCATTTTTGTCAGTAGCCAGAAAGTCTATCTGTCTAAAATATGTCCTCATTCTATCTATTACTATCTTTGCATCACGTAATAGTAATAAAGGGGTAATCTCCTCGCTCCTTTTACGATAGAACTCTCTAGCTTTTCTGACAATATCATCCTCCTTCCAAGAAAGAGGAAGATTTAAATTAGCAACAACCTCTACCTCCCGTTCACCCTCTTCTGCAATATCAGAAAAATCAGATTTATAATCTTCCATGAAATAAATAAAACCTAACTCTGCCAGCGCCTTCTCTTTACTCTTAGATTTATCTCTATCCCAGATTTTCTTAAAGGGTATTAATAAATAAGCTTCTTCTGCTATTACTAATTGATTATTTACTAAATCACACAGTCTCATTTTTCTTCTTAGTCATCATACGTAATTTTTCCTTATGCCAGGAAGGACAATAAAATATTAAGAAATATGGTATTCTGAGACTTGGAAAAACTTCCTTATCTCTATCACACCTATACTTCATTACAATAGCCTGAAGGTCAAAAGGGGCTTCATAAGCTCTTATTACATCTTCTTGTGTAAGCCCCATTTCCTTAGCAAGGCTAGATATCAAATCCTTCACCTCCCGGTTCATCCTCTTCAAACTCCTCCTTAAAAAATAACTCCATCTCTGCAATTTCTTTCTTACAAACCTCACATAATGGTATAGAACCATCAGGTCCTGAATATACTATTTTTCTACTTCTCTGCCTACGGTTCATTGCCTCACATCTTACACATTTATCTGCCATTGCTAATCAATATTGATTTAGAATTTTGAAATACAGTTTTCCTCTCACGAGAAAGAGCTCCACATTTTAAACAACGATAGTTACGATATTTACCTGTCTGGGTAAAATAATAAAATCCTGCAAATACTAATTCACTGTGTCCACAATGAGGACATACAGGATTCTCAGAATCGGTAAACAAATTATAATTAGGATGAGATTTAATATAAGGTCTCATTATAATATAAACTTCTTCAAGAACTTTTATATCCTGCCTATTATATTTTTCCATATAAGCCAGTGCTTCTGGGTTTCCTTCCATACAGGCAGCCCATAGAGTAAAATCAGTCTCATCTTTTCCTTCAATACCAAACGCTCTTGCCAGTGCCTCAAGCTTATTAGAAGAAAAACCAAACTCTCTAGCAGCCACTTTTTTTGTATCAATTTGACTATAAAAAGTAGTAGGAGGAAATCCATGAATTAAAAATCTTGCCTTAATCCTGGGAACATCAAATTGCTCACCATTATGAGCTATCACAATATCTGCCTGATTAAGAAGATGCCAAAGGGTTTCAACAATTCTCTTATCATCTTCTCTCAAGACTTCTTCAGGAGTAAGTTTCTGTGAAAATACTTCTTCTTCAAGAAGCCATTTAGCTGCCCAGGTAAGCATAAACCAATCAGAAATTATCTGATCTATATAAATATTCTGTTTCCAAAGTCGCCAAACATATGCACGTACAGGTGCAGTTTCTATATCTAAGATCAATATCTTAGGTATGGTATGGGGATTGGTTTTATTACCAGGAATTTCTTCCAAAATTTTCTTCTTATAAATAATTCTCTTAGCTTCTCTAACCTCATCAGCATCACATTTTAATTGAGATGCTACCTTTTTAGCCCCCATATTAAGTAAATATGGTTTCTCAACAATTTTATCAACAATATTAGATATTTCCATTATACATATATAAATTAGTCTTGTTCATCCTCAAAAATAAATAAAAGCTCCTTTACCTTATTAAAAACATATTTTGGAATCAAAGATTCCGCTTCAATTATTTTTAATACTCTTAAGCTACTTAAAATATTATACACCCCTGAAAGTTTTATACCCATTCTTTCAGCAATTTCCAACTTAGACTCATAGCTAAAAATAAGAGTATTACGTTCCTTAAAAGGAATACTACGAAATTTATAATTGATAGTTAATAGATAAGCATATAACTCTAATTCCTGAGGTCTTAGCTTATTAAAGGGAGGTATATTATTAAGTATAAACATTAATTTAAGAAAGTACGTATCCTCTTGGGTTTTTATCCTTATTTTCATACCTCTTAAATTTATTTCTACTTAACTTCCAAAAGAGATCCAGCTGAAGAGGAGTAAGTTCAGACATAGTTTCACCTTCATTAAGCACCGATTCAAGTACCTCAGCAAAATATATCTCATCTCCAACATATAGTTTCTTCACACATTTCCCCAGTTCATTATACACTATATCACCAGCTTTTATTTTATCTTCTGATAAACCAATCAAGGGTTCACTGTAAGGCTTGTAATATTTCATTTACTATAATTTTTACAAAGATAAAACATTAATTTGAATTATCCAAATATTTTGACACTTT
>CAYQRT010000022.1:0-18422 GCA_964419695.1 uncultured Spirochaetaceae bacterium
GCCATCTTCGTGCAGAGCCGCAGAGCCCGCTTGGGCCTGGTCACGGGCAAGGACCTGGCTCAGCTTTCCCGCGCCTATTACCCGCGTTGGATGAACTTCATCCTCTGGATCCTGGCCGAGGTGGCCATCGCCGCCACCGACCCGGCGGAAGTGCTGTGCATGGCCATGGGTCTCAACCTGCTCTTCGGCCCGCCCATGCTGGTGGGCGTGAGCCTCACCGTCTTCGACACCCTTATCGTCATGTTCCTGCTTAAGAAGGGCATGCGCCGCCTGGAAAGCTTCATCATCAAATAACGCTTGACAACTCAGGGAGCACCGCTCGCATAAACCGGCGCACTGGGATATACTCCTAAAAGGGTGCTCCGAAGATTGCGATTCTCGACATTTTTCCGGAGAAAACCTTTCCCGGACTATACGAAACAATTTGGGCACCACCCTGAAATCTTCAAAAGGAGGAAGTTCGTGCGTTTGTTTTTTCGCGTCACCCTCATCATATGGGCGGCAGCCACGGTCCCCGCCGCCTGCCGTTCCGACGACCCGGGCTCCGCGGCCCGGGAAAGCGCGAATCTCACTGCAGACGCGGCATCCATATCGCATGAAGGGCCGGTGGTGGGCGTGCACGTGCCTCTCAAGGGCCCCAAAGACGTGGAAGCGCTGGTGGGCGAACTGCCGAACCTGGCCGACATCAAGATCAATCTCCTGATCACCGAAATCAACTACAACTTCGAATTCGTCTCCCACCCCGAATTGCGAAGCGATGACGCCATCCCGGCCGCGGACGTCAGGAGCCTGGCGGCAGCCTGCCGCGCCCTGGGCATCCGGCTGGTGCCCCAGTTTCAGTGCCTGGGTCACCAGTCCTGGGGGAAGAAAACACACCCGCTTCTGGCCGTCTACCCACAGCTAGATGAAACGCCCGGCCGCTATCCGGACAACCGGGGCCTCTACGCCCGCAGCTGGTGCCCCCTCCACCCGGACGTGAACCGGATCGTCTTCGCCCTCATGGACGAACTCCTGGAGGCCTTTGAGGCCGACGCCCTGCACGTGGGTCTGGATGAGGCGTTCATTGTGGCGAGTGAGTATTGCCCGCGCTGCCGGGGGAAGGATCCGGGGAAGGTCTTCGCCCGGGCGATCAATGACCTGTACGACCACATTGTCCGGGTGCGGGGCAAGGAGATGTTCATGTGGGCCGACCGCCTGCTGGACGCCTCGGTCATGAAGTATGGGAAGTTCGAAGCCGCCTACAACGGCACCCATCCGGCGGTGGATCTGATCCCCAAAGACATCATACTCTGCGACTGGCATTACGAACCGCGCCGGACGTACCCTTCCATCCCCTTCTTCCTGCAGAAGGGCTTCCGGGTGCTGCCCGCCAGTTACAAGAACCTGGCGGCGCTCAATGCCTTGGTAAGCTACTCACTGGACCAGAAAAACGACCGCCTGCTCGGTCATCTGGCCACCACTTGGAAATCGCCCCGGGCCGGTTTCGTCCTGGGTCTGCCCCAGATCAGGCTGGCCGCCCGCCGCATCACCGCCCCGCTCCGCTCACCAGTGCCGACGCTGCCGCCCGCGGCCGCGGAATGACGCGTGAACAAGCGGGCCCCTTAAGTTTTCTTGCGGGGGCTCAAGGCCCGGAAGAGTTTGACGATCAGTCCCAGCCGGCCGAAGCCCACAAAATACACGAGCGCCGCCGCCAAGAGCAGGGGCACGCCCACGATCAGCATGTAAAGGATGACCAGGAAAAAATAATAGAAATATCCCAGCGTAAAATCCCCGGCCGCGCGCAAGCCCGCCATGAGGGACGGCGGCTCCAGACCGCTCCGCACCTCCGGCGCCAGGGACAGGGCCAGACGCAGGGTGGAATAGGCGACTGAGTTTTTCAAGGCGCGGAACGAGCCTTCCAGTGATTCGATTTCCGTGGTGACGTTGTTGATCTCGCGCTCCAGGTCGATCAGCTCCCGCGTATTCCCGGCCCGTTTCAGGTAGTCCTGGTAGCGCGCCAGGAGGATACGCTTGTTGGCGACCCGGGTTTCCAGGTCATAGTAGCGTTCGCTCACGTCCTCGGTGGCAAGCTCCTTGTTCTTCAGCCGTCCCAGTTTTTCGGTATCCGCCACGAACGCGTCGAACCGCTCGGCCGGGACCTTGAGGGTGAGGGCGCCTGAGTTGGAGATGACGCGCGACAGGGCCACGTATCCGCCGAAGCGGGCGCACAGACCGGCGGCCGCCTCCTCCGAGGCCTTGATATCGGTGACGATCAGGGTCATGGTTCCGGTCTTGACGCGCAGGCGCGGTTCCACGGCCGCGGCCAGGTCCGGGGTGGCGGGACCCGCCGGCGCCCCCGTGTCCGCGGCCGATCGCGAACGCTCTTCCACCGCGCCCGGGGCCCCGTCGCTCCCCGCCTCCGGACGATCGGCGCGCGCTCTACCGCAAGCACATAAGAGACAGACGGCCAAACTCAACCAGACAATCCTTGTCATATTCCCTCCTTAACCGGGCATGGTATTGGATAAATAAAGGAAGATCCCGCCGACGCGGTCACACCATTGGTACCCAAAGCATACCACCCTCCACCGGCTATTTCAAGAAATGCTTATTTCCCAGGGATCACCCGTTACAAAAAAGTCTGAGCGGAGAGCACGCCTTCCAACAGGCGGACGAGCGCGCTTTCATCCACCTGGTCCGGCCTCTGGTAACACACGTCGAATACGTCGTGAGCCAGCCAGCCCGTCGTATCGATGAAGGCGCCGTTTACGTACACGCCCGACCTGGCCATGGCCCAGGCCAGGTCGAAGAGCAGGGCCGGCCGGTCGTGGCCGGACACCTCCAGGCGGGCACCCTCCCCCCGACGCGGCGACAACGTCACCCGGGGCGGATACGAAAAGCGCTCGCCCAGCACGCGCGTCTTGTTTTTCAACACCGCCAGGTCGCCGGAGAGTCGTTCAATTTCATGCTGATATTTATAAAGGTCCCGGAGGAGCACCGCCTTCCAGCGTTCCCCGTCCTGGGCCGCGGAAACGGAACCGGAATCGCTTTCAAAGATATGGGTGACCGCGAACTCGTCCAGGACCCGGTCACGCCTGGTATGGATGTCGGCGCGCACAATAGCGGCGCCGTTGAGCGATAAAACGCCGGTAAGCAGGGCGAAGAGTCCGGGCCGGTCCCAGGCGAACACTTTGACCTTGACCACCTCCGGGGAAAGCCCTAGTTCCAGATGGAATTTTCCCGCGGGGAGCGTGGAGAGTAGAATACAGTCCTGGAGGATGGTGTCAGGTTCATGACGCTCCGCGTACCGTTCTCCCATCTCTTCCAGGAAGGAAGCGAACCCAGGCCTGGCCAGTTGTTCCTCCGTGAAGCGCCCACTGCCCGCTCCGGCCGCTTCCCGAGGGCGCTGTAGAATCACGTCCCGCACCCGCTGGTAGACGCGCGTAAAGGTCAGCGCAAAATAGCCGGTAAAGTTTTTGGGATTGGTGGCCCAAACGTCGGCGAAGGTAAGGAGGGAGAGCAGATCCAGATATTCCTCCGGATAGGGTGAAAGGATAAACACGGCCGCCAAATCATCCACCACCGCGGGATCGGCGGTATCCCGGCGGCGGACGGCGGTGGAGATCAGCAAATGGTGCTCGATGAGAAATATGATTGCGGTCCGGTATTGTGGTTGAATACCGGCCGCGTCCAGGAAACGCGCTGCCACCTCCACGCCGTTTTTGGCGTGATCTCCCGGGAATCCCTTGCCCGTATCGTGAAGCAGGAGGGCCAGTTTAAGCACCCAGGCCTTGTCCCGGTAGAGGGCGGCCGTTTCGGTGAGCGCGCTCATAAAATCGGGCAGGCCTTCCGGAAGCCCGCCCGTACAGATCCGCTCCAAAGCGGCCGCGGCCGCGATAGAGTGAACGTCCACCGGCCAGAGATGCACGGGATTGTACATGTACAACAAGCGGATGGGCAGGAACACCGGGAACAGCCGGGAAAGAAGGCCGGAGAAATGGAGGGCCCACAGGCTTTGGGCCGAACGGGGCAAGGAAAGAAGCCGGGTGAGCCATCGGGTCAGAAAATCCTCCGTGTCCCCTGGCTGCCAGACGGCCGCGCACCGCTCCAGGTAGGCGACCGCGGAGGCGGCGAAATCCAGCGGTTCGCCGGCCAGCCGCTCCAGGATCCGGAAGGCCCCGGCCGGGGACGGAGGCAGCCCGGCCGGGACATGAAGCACCCCCCGCCTAACCAGGCCGGAAGCGGCGTTCGCCCGCGCCAGCCGCCCGCGCCGCCAGGGCCGTCCGCGCAGCCAGGCGTGTTCCACCGTCCGGTAGAGCAGCCGGTGTATGATCCGCACCTGTTTGTAGTAATACCGCATAAGCGAGCGGACGGCCTCAATCCCACCCCCCCGCAGATCCATGGCCGAGGCCAGGGTCTGTTGCGCTTCCAGGGCCAGCGTGTCTTCCCGGATGCCGTGATCAAAGTGCAGCAGGCTACGCAGATAGAGGAGATAATCCCGGGCCGTTTCCAGACGGCGCGTTTCCGAGTCCGTGAGCGCCACACCCGGCGCGCTGGGTTTTCTTTTCCCCTGCGTGATCGCGGCGCACCACTCCAGGGCCTGCACGGCGCGCAGCCCGCCGGGACGCTTTTTCAGGTGGGGCTGCCTGATATACAAAGGCGGCCGGCCATTGGCCGCGGCTCGTTCTTCCTCCAGCCATTCGCTGATTAGCGGCCGTCCCAGCCGGCGAACGCGGCGGGAGAAACGGCGCTGGAGATTTTCATACAGGCCGGACGAGCCGGCCAGGAGGCGGCACTGCAGGAGGGCGGTAAAGAAGGTAACGTCGGAAGAGGCGTGGGATAGGCTGTCAGCCACGGTGCGGGTGCTGGCCGTGACCTCGAAGCCGCCGTCCCAGAGAATGTAGAGAAAGCCGCGGACGAACTGCGCCACCGCGGCGCCGGGCGCGTGCAGCACCAGCAGGTCCAGGTCCGACCCGGGCGCCACCTCACCGCGGCCCAATCCGCCCAGGGCCACGATGGCGATGCGCCCTTGGTCCCAGACAAGCGCATCACAGATACGCCGGATGACGGTTTCTTTAAGGAGGCTGAGCGCCCCGGCAAGTTCCCTTCCCCGCCCCGGACGCCAGGGTCCGGAAAAGCGGGTCCGGATCTCCCGGGTCAGGCGTTCGTGCTCCCGGCGCAGACATGAGGCCGTCTCGCCCGGCTCCATACCCGGGGGTATGTAGGCCATGGTGTTCAGTAACTCGCGGGAAAAGGTATGGCGTTCGTTCACGCGCCCACCGCCGGTAAGCACATAAGGGAGACGGTCCGCGAACGGCCCGTCTCCCTCCGCTGGCGCGTTACAGGGCGATCTCCCCGCATTAAAGGGCGATTTCGCCCCGTTCGCCGGTGCGCACGCGCACCGCGTCACTTACGGGACTCAGGAATATCTTGCCGTCGCCGATCTTGCCCGTGCGGGCCAGCTGCATGATCGCGTCCACGATCATGTCGGCCTTGTCGTCGGTCAGAACGATCTCGATCTTGATCTTGGGTACGAATTTGATCTCGTACTCGCGGCCGCGAAAGAGTTCCTTCATGCCCTTCTGCCGACCATGGCCCTGCACCTCGGTGTAGTGGAGGCCGGAATATCCCAGCTCCGAAAGCCGGTCCACCATAGCCTCCAGTTTTTCCGGCCGGATAATCGCTTCTATTTTGACCATATTGTGTCCTCCCTAATCAGCCTCGATCTGTTCGCCGTGCTGGCTCAGATCGAGACCCTGAATTTCATCGGCCTCGCTGGCGCGCAGCCTGCCGCCGCAGATCAGTTTGGTGACCAGCAAACAAAGCAGCGTGCCTCCGATGGAGAGCACCGTGCCCAGACCCAGACCCAGAGCCTGTACGCCCAGCTGTGACCAGACGCCGGCCACGATTCCCTTGGCCGAGGGGTTGACCAGGCCGGTGGCAAAAATGCCGACGGCCAGCGTGCCCCAGAAACCGCCCATGCCGTGGACGCTGAATACGTCCAGCGCGTCGTCGTACTTGAACCGGCGCCGCAGCACGGCCATAAACGTGAAGGAGATGAGGCTGATGACCAATCCTATCACGGCCGCCCCCGCCGCGTCGATGTACCCGGCGGCCGGAGTGACCGCCGCCAGGCCGGCGATCAGGCCGGTGGCCGCGCCCACCAGGGTCGGCTTCTTGTTGACGATCCATTCCAGGATGAGCCAGACCAGACCGGCCACCGCGCCCGCGGTGTTGGTCACCAGGAAAGCGCTGCCGGCCGTGCCGTTGGCGCCCAGGGCGCTGCCGGCGTTGAAACCGAACCAGCCCACCCACAGCAGGGCGGCGCCGATGAAGATGTACCCGATGTTGGCCGGCGGACTGATCGGATTCTTGCGGAAGCCCAAACGGGGTCCCAATACCATGACCGCCACCAGGGCGGAGACGCCGGAGGAGGTATGGACCACCAGGCCGCCCGCAAAGTCCAGGACGCCCAGCTTGAAGAGCACGCCCTCGGGGTTCCACACCCAGTGGGCCAGCGGCGTATAGACCACGATGGACCAGAGCAGGGTGAAGATGAACCAGGCCTTGAAACTCATCCGCTCCACCACGGCGCCGGAGATAAGGGCCACGGTGATGATGGCGAACATGAGCTGGTAGACCGAAAAGACGAACTCGGGAATGGTGGGCGCATTGGGATGCACCGAGGCGGTGCCGATCCCGGCGAAAAACACGTGTTTGAAGTTGCCGATCCATCCGGCCAGGATGCCGGCCGAGGCCGGATCCGCGGTACTGGTGGAGAAGATCAGACTGTACTGTCCGATCACCCAGAGCACGCTTACGATCAGCGCGCTGGAAAAACTGTACTGCAGGGTGGAGATGATGTTCTTCCTGCGGACCATGCCGCCGTAGAACAGGGCCAGGGCCGGCACGGTCATGAGAAGAACCAGGGCGGCGCTGACCAGGATCCAGGCGGTGTCCCCGGCATTGATACCCGGGGCCGCGGCCTCCTGGGCGAACAGGGGCAGGCCCAGCAGGATCAACCCGGCTGTCAAGATTTTGCGTTTATGCACGTCTTCCTCCTTTGGTAACTAACTTGCCTTTCTTTCAGGAAAAGAAAACAAGGTCTTTTGGGAACTTCGAAAAACCCTCTAATTCAGGTGGTGGAGGGTTTTCGAGGTTCCCTTTTGTTTCAGGAATGAGTGAACGGGCACTCTTTACTGGTTGTACAGTTATGTGCAATACCCATGCCAAGTTTTTGTGCATAATTGCCGAATAAGTGCATGTTATGAGCGGAAATGCACATTGTGCTTATGATGTAAAGAAAGGTTGATTGAATTATAAACTTAGAATAGAAAAAATCATGATTTTTCTGTTACCAGCCCCTGATGTATAGCTTCCAATGGCTTTATATCCTCGGTTGTTTCCAGCAAATCTGGTCACAAGACAGAATAACTTAGATCAAATCCGAAAAAGTGGGAACTCGTCTCCAACCGGCGCACGATTTTCAGGCCTCAACCCCAATAGATGGCAAATAATGATTAATTATTGTGCACGATCTAGAGAGGAAATTGGGTATTATGCATTCTCCTTACCGGAATGCCAAATAATAACCGACAGGGGACGGAGGATGGTCGTAATTCCCGGCCGCTTGACCCCAAGAATTATCCATTTGTGCCGAAAAACCTCTGTTTCACGGAACAAACTTGGACAATGGCACGGCGCTTGCAATTTCAAAACGTACACATTCCATTCCCTGCGTGTTTAGGCGGGGGATATCGTGAACCGAACAGGAGGTCATATGGCGCTCACCAAGAAAAAATGGAAGCGGGCCATCTTCATCATGATTTTTCTCATTCTCACCTGCACCGTGGCGGTGGCGGAAACCACCGGCGACCTGCCCGACACCATGCGGGTGGCTCTGGACACGGTTTGGGTACTGCTGACCGCTTTTCTGGTGTTCTTCATGAACCTGGGATTCGCCATGGTGGAGTCCGGATTATGCAGGGCCAAGAATACCGTCAACATTCTGGCCAAAAACTTCATCGTCTTCGCCATATCGTCCATCTCCTTCTGGATCATCGGCTTCGGCCTGATGTTCGGCAACGGCAACGGGTTTCTGGGTCTGGAAGGCGCCTTCTTCGTTTCCGGCGCGGATGCCAGCCCGGCCACGGGAGACGCCTACTCAGGCGCCTACGCGGCCTTGAGCTGGACGGGCGTGCCCCTCTGGGCCAAATTCTTCTTCCAGCTGGTATTCGCCGGCACGGCCGCCACCATTGTCTCCGGCGCGGTGGCCGAACGGATCAAGTTCCATACGTTTATCATCTTCTCCGCCATCCTGGTGGCCTTTATCTATCCCATCACCGGCCATTGGATCTGGGGCGGCGGCTGGCTCTCCTCTTTGGGATTCTATGACTTCGCCGGGTCCACGGCCGTTCACTCGGTGGGCGGCTGGGCGGCCCTGGCGGGCGTCCTCCTCCTGGGGGCGCGCACCGGCAAATACCGCAAGGACGGCACCCCCAACATGATCGCCGGGCACAATATGTCCACGGCCACCCTGGGCGGCCTGGTGCTCTGGTTCGGCTGGTTCGGGTTCAACCCCGGCTCCACCATGGGCGTGGGTGACGGCAGCGCCATCGCCCATATCGTGGTGACCACCAATACCGCGGCGGTCACGGCCATACTGGGAGCCACGGCCACCTCCTGGATCATCCAGAAAAAGCCGGACCTCTCCATGATCATCAACGGCGCCCTGGCCGGGTTGGTGGCCATCACCGCGGGCTGCGCCTTCGTGAGCGTTCCCTCGGCGGCCATAATCGGCCTGATTGCCGGCGTACTGGTGGTGCTCGCGGTGCTGATGTGGGATAGATTGAAGATTGACGATCCGGTGGGCGCCTTGTCCGTCCACCTGGTGAACGGCGTGTTCGGCACCCTGGCCGTGGGCCTCTTCGCCCAGGACATGATCACGGGCACGGCCACGGGCAACGGCCTCTTCTTCGGCGGCGGCTTCCGGCTGCTGGGCGTCCAGGCTTTGGGAGTTCTCACCGTGGGCGGCTTCGTCTTTGGCGGCGCGTTGGCCGTCTGGGCGATCCTGAAAGCCATCTTCGGCCTGCGGGTCAAGGAGGACGAGGAACTCAAGGGCCTGGACATCGGCGAACACGGCGGCGAAGCCTATTCGGGCTTCCAGATCATCAACTGACCTGAAGGAGGGTATGGAATATGAAATTGATCGTGGCGCTTATCCAGCCGCACAAGCTGGAAGACGTAAAAAAGGCCCTCTTTGACGCCGCAGTCCACAAGATGACCGTGTCCTCGGCCCTGGGCTGCGGACAACAGAGGGGATATACCGAAACATACCGCGGCGCCATCTCGGAGATCAACCTGCTGAAAAAGATCCGTTTGGAGATCGCGGTCAATGACAGTTTCGTCAAGCCCACCGTGGACGCCATCATTGGGGCGGCCCGCACGGGCAATATAGGCGACGGCAAAATTTTCATCACTTCGCTGGATGAGTGCATCCGTATCCGCACCGGCGAGACCGGCGGGGAGGCCATTGGTTGACCGACGACGATTGTACGGGGTCCGCGCCCGGTTCGTAATCCCCATCCAAATACAATCGTCGCTGACAATAACGTCTCATATGATTTATGCACAAATAGAGTGCAAGCTGAGGAGCGAATTATATCTCTTGCCTGAAATAAGGGCATAATTCCCTGAAAAGCATCCGGTCGTTCCTGGCAGAAAAAACGGACAAAGTTCCATCCAGGGAAAAAATCCAGGTGAAACCAGGGAAGTTTGGCGATATTCGTCAATTTAAAGCGTAGGCTGCCAATTGAGGAATAACCTTTTTAAGCATTTCCGGAGCAAACCCGGATGTGGCACGGATCATGCATTAAAGAAGATGTAAATCTTCTTTAATATAAGCCGTAAAGAGCGGGGAAACACGAAGCGCCGCTGGGTTCAAGGCAGTTTCGCTGTGAAGTCCTTCTCGGAAGCGGTCCCGGCGTTGCCGAACGGAAAATGTAGGTTATCGCGGCCTATGACTTTTCCATCAAAGTTCAAGGTATAAGGAGACCAGAAACATGGCGAAAAATCCTCAGGAAGTTATCGATCTAGCGAAAAAAGCTGGGATAAAGATTGTCGATGTGCGATTCATCGACCTTCCCGGCGTGTGGCAGCATTTTTCGATCCCGGTGGAGGATTTGACCACAGAGCTGTTTGAGGACGGACTCGGATTCGACGGTTCCAGCATCCGCGGCTACCAGATGATCCACGAAAGCGACATGCTGCTCATCGCCGATCCCGAAACGGCCTATGTGGATCCCATCCTGGAAATCCCCACCCTGGACATTATCTGCAATGTGTTCGACCCGGTCACCCGCGTGCCGTATTCCCGCGACCCGCGTTATATCGCCCAAAAGGCTGAACGGTACTTGAAGGGGTCCGGCGTCGCTGATATCAGTTATTGGGGTCCGGAACCGGAGTTCTACATCCTGGACGACGTGCGCTATGACCAGAACGCGCAGTGCGGCTTTTATTACATCGACTCCGTGGAAGGCGTCTGGAATACAGGCCGGGTCGAGAATTCCAACCAGGGGTACAAAATCAGGCACAAGGAAGGGTACTTTCCGGTGCCTCCCAACGACACCTTCCAGGACCTCCGCTCGGAGATGATTCTGAAGATGATGTCGGTGGGCGTACAGGCCGAAGTCCATCACCATGAAGTGGGCACCGCGGGCCAGGCCGAGATCGACATGCGCTTTTCACCGTTGACCAAAATGGCGGACAATGTCATGTATTACAAATACATCGTCCGCAACGTGGCCAAAAAGCACGGAAAGACCGCCACCTTCATGCCCAAGCCCATCTTCGGCGACAACGGTTCCGGCATGCACTGCCACCAAAGCCTCTGGAAGAAGGACACGAACCTTTTTTTTGACGAGTCGGGTTACGGCATGACGAGCAAGCTGGCGCAATACTACATCGGCGGCCTTTTGAAGCACGCCGCGGCGCTGTTGGCCTTCTGCGCGCCGACCACCAACTCGTACCGCCGGCTGGTCCCCGGGTTTGAAGCACCCGTCAACCTCGCCTTCTCCCAGCGCAACCGCTCGGCCGCCGTGCGCATTCCCATGTACTCCAAGAGCCCCAAATCCAAACGGCTGGAATTCCGCTGCCCTGATCCCTCCAGCAACCCCTACCTGTGCTTCTCGGCGCAGCTCATGGCGGGCCTGGACGGCATACAGAACAAGATCGACCCGGGCGAACCCCTGGACAAGGACCTGTATGATCTTCCGTCCGAGGAGGCCAAGAAGATTAAAAGCACGCCCGGATCGCTGGCGGAAGTGCTCAACGCCCTGGAAAAGGACCACGAATTCCTGCTTAAGGGCGATGTATTTACGCCGGATGTGGTGGAAACCTGGCTCAAGTACAAACGGGAAAAGGAATTGGCGCCGATCAACCTGCGGCCCACTCCTTATGAGTTCTTCCTGTACTACGACCTTTGATTATTCTCCGCGGGTCGCATCCGCGAGGAATGAAGGTATATCAGACGTCACGCAATTCTTTAGGCTGTCCGTCACGGGCAGCCTTTTTTATTGGGACAACGCAGCGTTATATTACTCCCATTTTCATTCATTTCGCCTTCAATGACTGGTGATTGTATGCCATACTCATACCATGGACACGGCGCGCCTGGTTGTCGGCAGGGTACGGCCTGCGGGAGTGCGCCGGTTGAAAACAATCACCATTAACGCCGGTAGCGGGGTGAAAGATTCAGAATCCTATACTGCATTATTAAGCGGGCGCCTGCCTCCCGAGAAGGCCTCGGAACTGCTGGCTTCGGCCGGGTTGGCCGACCGGCCAGCCGCCCAGCGCAACCTCATGCTCATGGCCGCGGACGCGGAGCAGCGCCGCCTGCTGGCCGCCGTGCTCCCCCACCTGCTTCTCACTCTTTCGTCCGTGGCCGACCCTGATCGAGTGCTGCTCAATCTGGAACGACTGGTCAATGGCAGCACGGGTCACACCGCCTTCCTGCGACGGCTCACCGGGAATCCGCGCGTCCTGGAGAGCCTGGCGACCCTGTTTGCCGGCAGCCAGTTCCTCACCGACATCCTTCTCCGCCATCCGGATGACGTTGCTGAACTCATGGATCATAAAAATCTGGCGCGGATCAGATCGGCCGCCGAACTGCGCGCCGGGGCGCACGCCGCCGCCGCGGCCGTCCACCAGGCCGCGGCGCAGCTGGACGCCCTGCGCCGCTGGCAGCGCCGCGAGCTCTTGCGCATCGGCGCCTGCGACCTGCTGGATCAGTTCGACATGTCCACCACCACCCGTCAACTCTCCCGCCTGGCGGACAGCCTGGTCGACGCCTGCCTATCGCAGGCCTCCCGTCAGACCGGTATCACGACGACGGGTTTTGCCGTCATGGCCCTGGGCAAACTGGGGGGCGAAGAGCTTAATTACAGCTCGGACATCGACCTTTTGTTCCTGGCCTCCCCAATGGCGAGCCGGTTTCTGCGGTTGGGAGAACACCTCATCGACGCGCTCACGCGGATCACGGCCGAGGGGTTCCTCTACCGGGTCGACTTGCGCCTCCGTCCCTGGGGAAGGACCGGGGCGCTCGTCTCCACGGTCGACGGCTACCTGGCCTACCTGGACGGACACGCCCGCACCTGGGAGAAGCAGGCGCTGCTTAAGGCGCGCCGGGCCGCCGGGGATGAAAAGGTGGAACGCGATTTTCTGGAGCGCATCCAGCCCTCCCTGTTCAACCTGCGGGAGGAGGACATCCGCGCCGAGGTGTTCGGGATGAAACAACGGACCGAAGAGCACCTGAGCGGCCAGGGACGCGACTGGGGCGAGGTCAAGCTGGGCCAAGGCTCAATCCGGGACATCGAGTTTGTGGTTCAGTATCTGCAGCTGGTGCACGGCGGTACCCGACCGGAAATCCGCGCACGCAACACGCTCGACGCGCTTACCCGTTTGTCGACGGCCGGACTCCTTGGGGCTGACGACTACCGCGTGCTGGCCGACGGCTACGTGCTGCTGCGCACCATCGAGCACCATCTGCAGATGATGCACTACCGGCAGACCCATACCCTGCCCGCCGACCAGGAGGCGCTCGACCGTCTGGCGCGGCGCCTGCGCTTCCAGGGGCCGGAAGCCCGTAGTGAATTTCTATCCCGCTACCAGGAACACTGCCGCGCCATCCGCACCGTGTACCTGAAACACCTGGGAGACGACTTTGTAGCCACCGCCCCTTCTCCCGCCCCGCCCGCCTCTCCCCAAGTCCTTAAGCATCTCTCCCGCTTGGACACCTCATATTCGAGTGTGTTCACTCCGGATGAAATCAGACAACACGCGGTTCTGGCCGACCGGCTGGAGGGGGATCACCCCGCGGCCGTGGACACCGTCCGGCTTGATGACGGACGCTGGCGCGTTACGGTCATTGCCTACGATTATCCGGGTGAACTGACGCTGATCTGCGGACTCCTCTACGCCTACGGTTTCAGTATTGACGACGGCGATGTCTTCACCTACCGGCCGCCCTCAGCTGCGCCGGAGGCGCGCGCTACCGAGAGCCGCCCGAAAATCGTCGACGCGTTCACGGTCCGGCCGGTACGGGAGAACATCGAAGCGGATATCTGGACACGGTACGCCGCCGATCTTTCCCGGTTCCTGCGGATGACGCAGGCGGGACAACGGCGGGAGGCGCGCGGTGAACTGGCGCGGCAGGTGGTGACGGCCCTGCGGGAACGGAAGGCCGGCACGCCCGGCACGTTGTATCCCGTTGACGTGGAGATCGACAACGCCGGTGCCGAGCAATACACGTTGTTGACCATCAAAGCCGAAGACACGCCCGGGTTCCTGTACGAGCTCTCCAACGCGCTGGCCTTAAGCCGGGTATACATCGCCCGGGTGACCGTATCCTCCGTGGGCCGGCGCGTCAAGGACGCCCTCCTGGTGACCGACTACGAGGGAAAGAAGATCACCGCCCCGGCCGCAATGCACAAGTTGCGATCGGCCATCGTCCTGATCAAGCACTTCACGCACCTGCTGCCGCTCTCCTCCGGCCCCGAAAGGGCATTGCTTCATTTCCGCGAGTTCATCGACCAGTTGCTCAGTCGTCCTCATTGGCCCGACGAGTTGACGTCCCTGGAGAGTCCGGATGTGCTCGGCGCGCTGGCCCGGGTGCTCGGAGTGAGTGAGTTCCTCTGGGACGATTTCTTGAGGATGCAATATGCCAATCTGTTTCCGGTGGTGCAGGACGTGGCGGCGCTGAGGGAAGCCAAGTCACGGCAGGTGTTGCAGGCGGAATGGGCGGCCATCCACTCCGCGCTTGAACCCCGCGACGGTCAAACCTGGCGCGACGCCCTCAACGCCTTCAAGGACCGGGAGATGTTCCGCACCGACATGCGCTCTATCCTGGGGTACATGGATGATTTCAGCCGTTTTTCCGAGGAGTTGACCGACCTGGCGGAAGTGATCATGGAAGCGGTCACCACCCTCTGCGTTGAGGAGTTACGCGCGGATTACGGAACGCCGCTAGCGGACGATGGCAGTCCCTGTCCCCTAGCGGTATTGGCCCTGGGAAAATGCGGGGGACGCGAACTGGGCTTTGCCTCCGACATTGAATTGATGTTTCTCTACGCCGGCGGCGGCAAAACCTCCGGCCCCCAATCCATACTCGCCGCCGAGTTCTACGAAAAAACGGTCGAAGCGGTTCTCCACGCGGTCCGGGCCAGGCGCGAGGGCATATTCCGGATCGATCTCCAACTGCGGCCTTACGGCCAGGCGGGCGCCATGGCCGTATCGCTCGACTCGTTCTCCCGCTACTTCGCGCCCGGCGGTCCGGCCTGGGACTACGAACGCCAGGCGCTCGTCCGTCTGCGGCCCATCGCCGGAGACTCAAGCCTCGGCCGGCGCGTGCTCTCCCTGCGCGACCGGTACGTCTACTCGGGCGAGCCGTTTCACACCACGGCCATGCGCGCCATGCGGGAGCGCCAGATCCGCCATCTTGTTACCGGAGGCACGCTCAACATCAAGTTCAGCCCCGGCGGGTTGGTGGACCTCGAATACCTGGTGCAGGGGCTGCAAATCACGCACGGCCACCGCGACCCCGCGCTCAGATCGCCCAACACCCGCCAGGCCTTGGCCGCCCTGGCAGCCGCAGGGATTGTGCGGGCAGACGATCACCGGACACTCAACGGGGCCTATCTCTGCCTGCGTCTGGTAATCAATGCCATGCGCATGGTGCGCGGTAATGCCAAGGACCTGACCGTTCCCCGGGAAGACAGTGAAGAGTTCGCTTTTCTAGCAAGGCGGGCGGGATACGAAAGCACGGCCCTTCTGCACGAAGACCTCATCCGCCACATGGCGGCGGTGCGGGAACTGGCTCAGCGATTGCTGCCGTGAAGAGGGAAAACAGGAACGAGTAGTGTAAAGATGCCGCCCGGCGATCAGGTTCGATTTTTCTTGCCATCCCTGATTTTCTGGGCCAGGGTGTTGCGGTGGATTCCCAGATACGCGGCGGCGTCGGTTTGCTTGTTGTCAGATTTTATCAGGGCATGATCGATCAGGAAGCGTTCCACCCGGCCGATCACGCTTTCATAGACCACGCCCGCCTCGGCCCGCTCCACTTCCTCAAGCAGGGCCAGGTCGAGGGCCTCATGGTCCACGACGCCGTCAGCGGGAAGGACGGTGTTGGCGCGCAGCTCCTCCGGCAGCACGGTGGCCTCCAGCACCGGGCCCTGGCAGAGGATGACCGCCCGCTCCACTACGTTCTGCAATTCGCGAATGTTGCCCGGCCAGTCATGGGCGGCCAGCACGTCCAGGCAGCGGGTGGAAAGGGAAGCCACCGGCTTGTTGTATTTTTTGGCGAACTGCCGTATGAAAAAATCCGCCAACAGGGGAATGTCGTCCCGCCGTTCGCGCAGGGGGGGCAGGTTGATGGAAATGACATTGATCCGGTAGAGGAGGTCCTCCCGGAATTTACCGTCGACGGCCAGCTTCTTCAGGTCCTTGTTGGTGGCCACCACCACGCGCACGTCCACGTGCACGCCCTTCTCCGCGCCCACGGGCTCCACGATCTTGTCCTGGAGCACGCGTAAAATCTTGGCCTGGAGATTGAAATCCAGGTCCCCGATCTCGTCCAGGAAGATGGTGCCGCCGTCGGCCTGGAGAAACTTACCCTTGCGGTCCTTGTCCGCCCCGGTGAAGGCCCCCTTCTTGTAGCCGAAGAGCTCCGATTCCAGCAGGGTGGCCGGGATGGCGGCGCAGTTGAGGCTGACGAAGGGCTTGTCCCAGCGCGAACTCTTGTAGTGGAGGAGCCCGGCGATCATCTCTTTGCCCGTGCCGGTCTCCCCGGTCACGAGCACGGAAGCGTCCGTGTCGGCCACGATGCCCACCGTGGCCAGGATATCCCGGATCTTCTCCGACTTGCCGATAAAGACCACGGTGGACTCGCGCTCGATCAGCCGGTCCTTCAGTTCCAGGTTGGCCTTGAGGAGCTGTTCCTTCTCGCGCTCGGTCTTGACGTAGAGATGCACGCGGTTACTGATCATGGTGGCGATAAGGGTGGCCAGCTCCGAGACGCTCTGGGCGTCCTCAGGCGAATAGTAGCGGCGCTCCCAGGCGAGCACGCCGGCCGTTTTGTTCTCGTAGCGGATGGGCACGGCGAAGAAGGAGATGACCTGCTTGCCGCGCCAGATCTTCATCTTGTTGAGGAACTCCGGCTCCTGGGACACGTCCCGCAGGTAGACGGCCTTGCCGTCCCGGTAGACCCGGCCCACGATCCCCTCGCCCATGCGGTAGACGCCGCGCTGCTTGGCCTCGTCCGACAGACGGTAGCCGTCGAAGATCTTGAGTTTGTCGTCCTGGTCGGAGACCACAAGCATGCCCCGCTCGATGGCGATCTTTTCCGAAATGCCGGCCATGATCTTCTTGAAGATACGATCCAGGGGCAGGTCTTCTTCCAGAATCTCCGCGATCTCCAGGAGCAGGGCCTGCTTGTCCACCCGGCCGCGCAGGTCGTTGATGAGATTCTCCTTGAAGAGGACCTGGGCCGCGAAATTGGAGATGGCCAACAGCATCTCCAGGTGTTCCTCGGTGAAGGCGTCCTTGCGGTCCGAATCCACGTTGATGACGCCGATTATTTTTTCCTCCAGCTTGAGAGGCACGGCCAGCTCAGAGCGGAGATCCTCCCGCAGGCGCACGTAAAAGTCCACGGCGTCCACGTCCGGGATAAGGAGGGGTTTGCCCGATTCCGCCACCCGGCCGGTGACGCCCTCCCCGATGCGCAGGCGGGCCTCCCCCACCCGCTCGGTCTGCAGGCCGCGGAAGGCCTTGATAACCAGGACCCGCGATTCAGGCTCAATGAGCATGATGCTCCCGGTCACGGCGCCCGTGATGCCGATAAACCGGTCCAGCATCACGTTGAGCATCTCCTCCGGCGTGCGGGTGGAGTTGACCAGGGTGATCAATTCTTCCAGAAAGGCGAGTTTTCGGTCCTGTTCCATTATTCTTACCAGTCCCTACGGTACACAATTTAATCAGATTTCGCAAGGCGGAGGAAGAGGGATGAGAAAATATGGGAACAACGGAATTTTTATGTATGTGGATGATGGAGGAAATAGATATAATCCATCCTCGATTGCTCTGCTTCGATCTCTCGTTTATAGTGTCACCAGGAGGCTGCCATGAAAAAAACGCTTGTGCTGATCATCCTTCTTTTCTGTATCCTGGCCACCGTATTCGCCGAACCGGATTACGCCAAATCCTGGCGCAAGAAAACACCCGGGGAGAAGGCGAGTCTGCTGGAAGGCTATCGATACGCCCTGCTGAGCGTCCTGGAGTACGTGGGCAGCCTGCCCGCCTCGCCCCGCCAGGCCGAAGACAAAAAGACCGACGACCTCTCCATGATCCTGGCCGATTTTGTGGACCTGTTCTACAATCATGACCTCTCCTACTGGGCCGAGGCCATGGACGGCTATTACGCTCGGGAAGAGAACGTTTCCCAATCGTATTCCGTGGCCATCTGGCGGATATTGATGAGGAGAAAAGGGGCAGAGCGCAAGTAGCATCAGCAAAAAGCCCCGATAGCGCAAACCACATTATGCGCCTGCACCGTCGGGCACGACAAGAAAGACCGCGAACAGCACTACGAGTTGAGTGATTCAATGGCATTCGTCGTATAGATAGCCTTGCGGATTTCACCGGGATAGGAAAAGAACTCATTGGGATTATCCCAGTTCTAAAGCCAGGATTTGCTGATCATGCGGTACTTGCGGTCCTACGCAGCGGCGAAAGCATCAAGCGCCTGCAATCCTTCTCGTTCCGAGGCTACCGAGTGGATTTTCTTGAGATTGGCGCAAAGTGTCTTCCGGTCCTTGACGGCCGTGACAATTTGTCAGTTTCTTTATCTTGGTTATCGCGAAAACGTAAAAAATCACGCGCGTAAATTGAAACGT
>CAYQRT010000023.1:0-15924 GCA_964419695.1 uncultured Spirochaetaceae bacterium
CCTATCCTCTTTATCGATGAAAATTCAGGCGTTTTTTGTCTATTTCTTACTATCGGCTTTTTCGCTGGCGGCGCAAAGCCCTTTTTTGACGCCCTCTCCGCCAGATATTATTACAGATTTTCTTTTTTTGCAATCGCTCCACCCCCACCACGAAGGATCCGCCAATGAGAAGCGGGTCATCCAGTTTATAGAAGAGCGCCTCACCCTGCTGCGCCTGCCCAGGACCACCAGAAATTTTTCCAAAGCCGTGGGCATGCACTCCTTTTCCTCCATAATCGAAACCTCCATCGCCGGACAATCCGAGGACACCGTCCTTTTCATCATCCCCCTCAATCATCCCTTCGACGCCCCCCCGGCCGAAGACGGATCGTTCGGAATCGCCCTGGGGCTGAGGCTGCTGGCGGAATTCCGGGACCAACGGCCGGCCCTCACCGTCAAAATGGTCTTTCTGGGAGGCGAATACGAGGGCGTTGCCGAGTCCTACCCCGGTACCACGCAGTTCCTGCGCACGTTCTATCCGGCGGCGCGACACATGGTCCTCTACCTTGACCTGAAGAGCTTCCCCGCCGCCTGCACCATCCAGTACGGCGGCCGCAGCGTGGTCGCCCCCCGCTGGCTCATCGATCACGCCATGGACGCCTTCCGCGGTCAGGAGGTGCCTTTCATCGTTCCCACCGGCCGGTTGCCCGTGTTCAGAACGGGTCTGGCCACCGCCGACTCTCCGGTGGGGGAATTCCTGTCTGCGGGGTACCCCGCCCTGCTGTTACGGACCACCGGGGCCGCTCCGGCGGGCGCGGATGCCTCCACCGCTGCGGGGCGGCTCAGGGCGGGTCTGGCGGCCCTGACCGACTCGTTCCCGGGCCGGCTGCCCGCCCGCTGGGACCGGCACTACATCTTCCTGGATGTGCCATTCTTTCCCCTCATGACCATCTCCGAAACCGTCTATCTGGTGTTCATCCTCGCGGTCATGTTCCTCCTGCTGGTGGTCCTCATGTTCCGCATTGCACATCTCAAGAAATACGCCACCACCCTGAAAAGAAATTTCTGGAACATTCCCTTCTTCCTGGCCGCCGGATTCATCATTCTCCTGGCCGGCGGCATCCTGCTGGATCTGGTACTGGCCGTCAGGAACTTCCCCACCCTCTGGACGCACATTCCCGTCGTCTTCCTGATATTCAAGGTGGCGTTTTTCTTCTTGGCCGCCGCCCTGCTTTTCCGGTTCGCGCGCCGCTTTCCGTTTTCCAAGAACGGCAGTTTTTACAGCGCCGCCGCCCTGCTCTTCATCGTCGTCTGCATTCTCATCGTGGCCTGGATCAACATCTCATTCGTCCGTTATTTCCTGTGGACCCTGGGCTGCGTGGTCCTCTTCGCGGTAAGCCGTTCCCGGGCCGCCAAACTGGTCTTTCTCGGCCTCTTTCCCCTCCCCGTCCTCTTCGTTCTGTACGACCTGCTTTCCATTCCCGAACTGCGGGCCTGCGACATTATAATCTTCGATAAAATCGCCGGGAACCTGCTCTTCACGGTGGTCATCCTCCCTTTCTCCCTGCTCCTGATCCGGATCCGGCTCTCCTTTTCCTACCAAAAAAAATCGTTGTTCTCGAGCAAATCATTTTTGTTCCTGGCCGCCAATCTGGCCGTGGTCGTCGTGACCGCCGTGTTTATGGCGGCGTATGATCCCTACAACAAGACGCATCCCCAGCCGGTCCTGGCCGAACAGATTATCGACATGGACCGCAACACGGATACGCTCTCCCTCAGTTCGCCGGCCCCCCTGGGTGAACTGCAGATCGTCGATAAATCGGGCGTCATTCCGGTGCGCACCAATGAGCGGTCCTACGTTATGCCCTTGGGCGGCGTGAAGGATTATGTGTCCTATGATTCGTCCGCCACGCGCTTCTCCAACCGGACCAATGTCGACCTCAAACTCAAGTTTCGCGGAGAACCGTTTAAAATCCGGCTCCTCATAGCCTCCGACGCCGATTTCAAGCTCTACGACGCCAATTTCCCGGTGGAGTTCCGATCAGGCAGGGAGTACGCCCTCTTCATCGGGATGAATCCGCCGCCCGCGCTGCCGGTCCAGTTGACCCTGCCCGCGGACCGTACGTACACGATTGAGCTGGAGGCCTATTACGTGAACCGCTCGTCCGACGTGGACATCCACGGCACCGACATTCTGCTGGACCACCGCCTGACCTTCCGGCGCAGTATTACGTTGAGATTATGAACGAAGCGGCCGCTCCCGGAGTCTTTTTCCATGCCGATCTCGACGCCTTTTTCGCCTCGGTCGAACAGCACGACAATCCACGCCTGGCCGGGAAACCGGTCATCGTCGGCGCCCGCCCCGGCCGGCGCGGCGTGGTGTCCGCCTGCTCCTATGAAGCCCGGACCTACGGGGTACGGTCAGCCATGCCCGTATCGCAGGCGGTACGGCTGTGCCCCACAGGCGTCTTCCTGCCGGTGCGTATGGAGCGCTACATTGAAGTGTCCAACGAGGTCATGAAGATTTGTGAGGAAGCGGCGCCCGGTTTCTGCCAGATTTCCATAGATGAAGCGTTCATGGATTTTTCCGGAACGGAGCGTTTATTGGGACCGCCGGAAAAAGTAGCCCTCCGCCTCAAACAACGGATCAAAAACGAATCAGGCCTGGTCATCTCCATTGGTATCGCGCCCAACCGCTTTCTGGCCAAGATGGCCTCCCAATACCGGAAGCCGGACGGTCTCTACCGCATCCGTCCCGGCGAAGAAGAGGCCTTTCTCGATCAGCTCCGTCCGGACGACATCTGGGGTGTGGGGAAAAAAACGGCCGCCCGCCTGGCGGAACTCAACCTGACCACCATGCCTCAGATCCGCTCCCTGTCCCGGGGAACGCTCGCCTCCCTGTTCGGCAGGGCCGGAGGCGCCTTTCTCTATCATGTTGTACGGGGCGTGGACCCCGGCCTGTTCGCCGCCGAAGCCAAATCCCGCTCGCTGACCAGTGAAACCACCTTTGAAAGCGACCGGCGGGACGCGGCCGGACTTAAAAGCGTGCTGCTCCGTCTCTCGCATGAGGTGATGTTCCGTCTGATGGCCGAGGGATTACGGTCCCGGACCGCGGTGCTCAAGCTCCGCTATGACAATTTTGAAACCTGTTCCGCGCGGACCACGCTCAAGCGCTGGATCTGTTCCGCGGAGGAACTCTACGCCGTGGCGCAAACGCTGCTTGAAAAAAAATGGAACGGTAAAACGCCCATCCGCCTGCTCGGTCTGGGGCTGGCTCACGTGGAGGCGGGCTGCGTCCGCGTGCAACCGGACCTGTTTGCCCACAACGACGAGCGTAAACAGAAAATCGAGGAATCCGTTCTGACCATCCGCAAGAAATTCAACCAGGTCAACCTGACCAAGGCCCGACTTATCCGGCGGGACCATGAGGACGGCTGAGTCACCTGACGCGCCCGGCCGGCCGGGGGAGGACTTTTTACACCAGCCGGTTAGTGCTTCTTCAGAAAATCCCTTATTGCGGCGATGGTGGCCGCATCCACCAACCCCTCGGCCTCCGCTACGTCTACTATATCGTGGATGGACAGGGCGGCGTGCAGGGTGACCCCATGTTTGGCCAGATCCTCCCGGGCGGTGCGACCGCGTTCAACCAGTACCACCAGGTCCTCCACGTAGAGCCCCTGGCCGCGCAGCACGTCCAACGCCTCCACTTTACTCAGCCCGGTGGTGATCAGATCGTCCACCAGGGCTATCTTCTCACCGGAGGCATAGGCGCCGTCGATGGGGGAACCGGAACCGTGGTCCTTGACCGGAATTCGGGGATAGATCATGGGACGGTTCATGATCAGGCTGACGGCCGTGACCACCGGCACCGAGGCCACGGGGATGGCCGACAGGCGGTCGAAGGAAAGGGACTTAAGGAGATCAATATAGGCGGCGGCCGCCAGGCGCAAGAGAGCCGGGTCGGAGATGAGCCGGCGGAGATCCAGGTAAAAAGGCGATACCAGACCGGATTTCAGGGTAAAACTACCGGTCCGAAAACAACCGGAATCGAATAACTTTTTTATCAATTCCTTATACTTGACCTGGGCGGGAACGGGAACGCTTTGTCCCGGCCGGTATGTTTTCTTCCGGGCGGCCCTGATCTCATCCCGCAGCAAACGGGCCTCCCGGCCCGGTTCAGGACTCTCCAGAATGCGCCGGGCCACCATGGGCAGGATGCCCTTGCCGTCCCGCCGGGCCCCGGCGGCCAGAGCCTCTTCCGCCGTGCCCCCCTGCGCGCCGATACCCGGCGCCAGAAACCAAATTTCGGGCAGCAGCCGGCGCACGGACCTGAGCGCGTCCGGCAGGTTGCCCCCCACCACCAGCCCGATCCGCGGACTCCATTCAGCGGCCTGGACGGCCAGATACTGGTAAAACGGGCGCAAGGCGCCGTCACGCGCATCGGTAACCGCCGCCAGTTGCACGGCGGCCGACGAGGGATTGGACGTGCGGCAGAGTACGAACAACCCCCTGTCATCCCAGGCCAGGAACGGCTCCAGGGATTCCCGCCCCATGTACGCGTTGACGGTCATCGCGTGCGCCCCGAAATGGCCGAATACCGAATCGGCGTACGCCCGGGCCGTGTTGCCGATGTCATTGCGTTTGGCATCGATGATCACCGGCACATCGGCGGGCAGGGCCTGGACCGTTTTCAGCAGGGCTTCATAGCCGGCCGCACCGTACCGCTCATAAAATGCGATGTTGGGTTTATAGCACAGTGTATACTCATGCGTCTGTTCAATAATGCGTAGATTGAACTCAAAAAGCTTCCGGGCCGGGTCCTCACCTTCAGGAATGGGGAACGACGGATCCAGGCCCACGCAAAGAAGCGTGTCCTTGTCGTCGGCGAGCTTGTCCAACCAGTCGAAAAACATCATGAGTCTGTCATCCTTTCCTGTAGTACGTCCGGGTCAGGGGCGCGGGGCGGTCGCCGTACACAATAAGTCATTTCAGGTATTCGATCAAGCCTCCGGTGTCGCGGGGGCGGCCTTTCCATGCTGCAATTGAATTAACCACGAAGGTCACCGTCACCTTGACCAACGGGGAATATCCAAGAATAATACGGTTCTAGAATACACGAGGGCGGCATCTTCACCCGGATGCTTTTCCCCTTGAATACAAAGATGATGGTACGGCGGCGTGACATCGTTCCCATCGTTGAGGAGGATTTCCATGGAAGACGTTCTGCACTCATTGGTTGTGGAGAATGACAAGAAAATAGTGTTGCTGGTTATGGACGGTCTGGGCGGACTGCCTGCTGCCGCCGGCGGCCTGACCGAGTTGGAGACGGCCAAGACACCGCACCTGGACAAACTGGCCGCCGTCTCCGAATGCGGACTCCACCAGCCCATCGACTTCGGCATCGCCCCGGGGTCGGCCCCCGGTCACCTGGCTTTGTTCGGATACAATCCCGTGGACTTTCTGATCGGGCGCGGCGTGGTGGCGGCCATGGGCATCGGCTTTCCCCTGAAGGCGGGGGACGTGGCCGCCCGGCTCAATTTCGCGACCCGCGACGAGCAGGGCAACATCACCGACCGGCGCGCCGGCCGCATCCCCACCGACCAGTGCGCCAAACTGTGCGACATCCTGGCCGCGGTAAAAATTCCGGGCGTGGAGGTCTTCATTAAACCCGTCAAAGACTACCGTGCCTGCGTGATCTTCCGCGGCCCGGGTCTTTCCGATCACGTGGCGGACACCGATTCCCAAAAAACGGGCGTGCCGCCGCTGGACCCCGTCCCCACCTCGGATAAAGGGGCCAAGACAGCCGAGGCGGCCAAGGAATTCGTCACGCAGGCCGGTGAACTTCTGAAAAACTCCCACCCGGCCAATGCGGTGCTCATGCGCGGCTTTGCCGAACTGCCTCACATCCCCTCACTGAAGGATCGGTTCAAATTGAAAGCCGCGGCCCTGGCCGTCTATCCCGATTACAAGGGCGTCAGCCGCCTGGTGGGCATGGATGTGGTGGAGGACCTGCCGGATCTGGCCGCCCAGATGGATACCCTGACGAAAGTCTGGAAAGACCATACCTACTTCTTCGTGCACCACAAATACACCGATTCCAAGGGCGAAGACGGTGATTTCACCGCCAAGGTGGCGGAGATCGAAAAGGTGGACAAGATAATTCCGCAGATCCTGGCGCTGAAGCCCGACGTGCTGATCGTGACCGGCGACCATTCCACCCCGGCCGTCATGAAGAGTCACTCATGTCATCCGGTGCCTTTTCTCATTCATGCGGCCAACATCCGTCCGGAAGGCGTCAAAGGCTTCGGGGAACGTGAATGCGCCCGCGGCGCCTGGGGAGTGGTCACGACCACGGTGCTCATCCGCCTGGCCTTGGGGTACGCCGACAAAGTCCTTAAATTCGGCGCCTGAGCCGTTACTGAGTTTTAGCATTCTGGCGAAGGGGAAATCCTCCCTTTCGCCTTTTTTTACTCCCCAGGCTTTGTTTGAGTGATGACTGGATGTGGTTTACGCCGGCTTACCGCACCGGACAGGCTTATTCAACCGAATACAGGTACCCGCCAACGCCGGCGTCGTTGAGTCGAGCCAGAATGGTCTGGGCCTCATCCGACGACAGATCCTGGCCCACAAATACGCGGTAATATATTTTGCCCTTGATGTCAGCCCGTACCGTTTCCGCCTGGAAGCCCAGTTTGACCAGATCGCGCACCATGTAGTCGGCGTTTTCCCGAACCGTGTAGCTACCCACCTGGATGCGGAGACCGGCGGTTTTTGTAGTTGGCGCGGCTGCCGCCTGGGCTGACGGGTCCGCACGATCCCGCTGTTCAACCGGTGTGGAGTCCTTTTGCACCACCCGGTCGTCAAAGGACACGCCGCCGACAATGTCATGGGGATTGGGAACCAGAGCCGGTCCATCCCCGGCCCGGCCGGAGAGGAGCCGCGCGGCGGCCTGGGTTTCCAGGCGGCCCGGATAATCCCGGCGCAGGATATCAAGGTAACCCTGCGCCCGGCGGCGGTCTTTGCCGGCCGTATAAAAGGCGCACAACCGCAGCAGGGCCTTGGGGTAGGCGGCGGTGTCGCTGAAGTCCCGGGCCAGTACGGCGAGCGCCCGTTCCGCGGCGTCCGCGTCACCGCGGATCAAATAGATTTCCAGGAGGGCGTAATTGAGTTCGCCGCGCAAAGCGCGCTCGGTTAGGGCCGGATCCACCCGCTTGATCCAGGTGTAGGCCCGGTCGGTTTCACCACAGGCAATGTAGAGGGAAGGCACCGCGGCCAGCCAGGGATCATTGATCGCCGTCCGGGGATCATTGAAGGCCTGCTCAAAATAGTCCAGGGCGGAGCGGTTGTCCCCCAGCACCGTGTACAGCAGGGCGATATCCCGCTTGATCAACCGCGCCATATCATGATCGGTAATTCGCGGCAAATGAGCCTTGTACAATTCCACGGCCGACAGGGGATTTCTTTTCAATTCGCCGCAATGACGCACCACCGCCGGATACCGCGCGTCCGAGTCATGGTCTTTAAGCCATTCCTCGTAGACGGCCATGGCCTGGTCCTGTTTGCCTTCGCGTTCCAGCGTCTCCGCCGCCTCCAGGGTAAACGGCTGTTTGTCCGCGAACAGGCTGGATGGGAAAAGCAGTATCAGGCTGAAGAGCACCCGGCGCACGCTACTTCCTTGTGCGCCCGCGGCGGCGGGGTGTGACGGCCGTCTCCTGTTCGCCCTCGGGATTATCGGGCAGGGCTTCCTGCCCGGTCTTCTCCTTGAGTTTTTCCTTTTTTCGTTTCTTGGACTTGGTGAACACCGAAGCCAGCAGGCCGACGCACGCCCCGGCCAGGAAAGAAAAGAGCACCACCATGAAGACCGGGGCGTTCTCCGCCCGCACAAATAAAAAATCCACGGTCACGGGATTGGAAAGGTTAAGGCCGATGAAAATGCTGAAAATAATGCAGATGACTATAAAGACAATGAACTTCCAAGGCATGATTGCTCCTCCTTTATGCGAGCCGCCCCCTGAAGGTCGTCCCCTGAAGATCCCGGGGCATGACGGAAACGAAGGTGCCGATGAGCGACCGGGGACCCGGAAAGACGATCATCTCATCGTGTTCGGTCCTCCCCAGAAGCTCCGTCTCGTTTTTCTTGGAAACCCCTTCCACGAGCACCGTGGTTGACCGTCCGACGCGCGCCCGCTGCCGCTCCCGTTTCACTCTCAGATTGACCTCGATCACCCGTTGCAACCGGGAAAGTTTTTCCTCCCGCGGCACCGTGTCCTCGAACCCGAAGGCTTTGGTCCCCTCCCGGGGATTGTAATAGTAGGTATAGGCGTCGTCAAACGCGACTTCCTCCATCAGGTCCAGGGTGCGTTTGACGTCGTCTTCGGTTTCCGAAGGGAACCCAATGAGAATATCGGTCGTTATGGTCACGCCGCTGACGGTATTTTTCAGCGCTCTTGCCAGATCGATGTATTGTCGGCGCGTATACCCTCGGTTCATCAGTGACAGAATACGGTCCGATCCGTGCTGCGCCGGCAGATGCACATGGCGGCAGAAAAGAGGCGAGGAAGCCACTTTTTCAATAAGTTCCCGCCGCATGTCCTTGGGATGGGACGTGAGAAACCTGATCCAAACGCCGGGCGGCATGGCGCCGGCCACCAAGTCAAGGAGACCGGCAAAATCAAGACGATCTCCATTCACCCCGTAGGCATACGAATTGACGTTCTGCCCCAGCAGGGTCACCTCCCGTACGCCGCGCTCCCTGATCAGTTTCATCTCAGAGAGGATATCGTGTGGGGCGCGGGAGACTTCAGGGCCGCGGACATAGGGGACAATGCAGTAGCTGCAGTAATTGTTGCATCCATGCATGATGGGAACAAAAGCCTTGAAATCGCCCCGGGAGTGAACGGCGGCGAATTCATATGAGGCGTGTTCCCACCGGTCCTGAACGCCGTTTCCGGATTCCGCCAGGCGCAGGGCCTCAAGAAAACCACTTTTTTGAAAGGTACCTATGATGATGTCTATTTCCGGATATTTTCGGCGCAGGTCTTGCTTGAGCCGCTCTCCCATGCACCCCATAACCGCCAGTGTGAAGGGCCGCCTCTGCTTAAGGTGCCGGTACTCCCCCAGGCGCCCGTGGATCCGCTGTTCAGCAGTGGCGCGCACGGCGCAGGTATTCAGGATCACCAACGAAGCCCCGTTACCGTCAGCCGCCGCCGCATATCCCGCCTCCCGCAGGGCTATCTCCAGGGCTTCGGATTCCGCCTTGTTCATCTGGCAGCCATACGTCTCGAGACGGTAAGTTTTCTGTTGAGGCTCCGGATGCATTCCTGTTCCGCGGCTCGACGTTCCCCGGGCTGACCCCGAATTTCAGGACCTCTTTTTCATGTTGGAGAAGAATTTATAAAGAGAAAAAATTCCCAGACCGATCAAGCCGATACCGGCTACCGGTACCAGCCAGCCCAACACGGCAGAGGCCAATCCGGCAATGCCGACCAGCGCGGCCGCGCCCACCATAACCGCGCCCGCCTTCTTCTGCGTCTTGGACAGGATCATGCCGATACCGATGACGGCGCAGATACCGGCCGCCACCCAGAGCACCGGAGAAGACGCCAGCGCCGAAATGATCAGCAGCCCCACGCCGGCTCCCACACCGCCGGCCCCGTTCATCAACTGCTTGGACATCTCCGACCGTGTCGTCAATTCACCCATAATGTTTCTCCCGTCATGTAGGTTGTTCCGCCGGCCGGTTTCGCCGGCGCGTCCCGGTCACGCGAAAATGAAATCCCGCGCCCGAGCGATCTTTTTCTTACAATACTCACAAGCGGACGGTGTTGTCCACTAGAATTTGTAGTATGTTCCCCCGAAATATCTCATCCCAGACCCACCGACGTTGACAAGTCAGAAACAAAGCTTTACAGTACGCTCATGAAAGCAGTGACGAAAAAAATCGTCCTTCTTATTTCCATTTCCTCAATCGTCATCGGCTGTCTTCTGATCATCTTCAACATGGGCATAATCCCTGAGAGCGTGGGAGTGTTCCTCACCACCCTCATCGATTTCTGGCCGGTAACCCTGGTCATTGCCGGCGCCATTTTCCTGCGCGATTCCTTTCTGCGCCGCCGTTACCTTCAACGTCACGCCTCCATGGAAAAAACTCTCTCCCTGCCCACGGACGGACACGCTCGCGAAGTCAACCTGGACGTGTCATTCTCGTACGGCACCCTGACGGTAAAAGCCGGCCCAGGGAAAGAATCCCTGCTCCACTACGAGCAATTCGGCCCCATGCCCGATCCCATCCTGGAGAGCAGTATCATCGGGCACACGTCGATCATCAAACTGCAGAAGCCCAAACCGTATCTCTCCCCGCATTTCAGCGTGCGCACCATCTGGAACCTTTCCCTGTCCCCTCGCATCATCCATAACCTGGCGGTCGCCCTCCATGAATCCGATCTGACACTCGATCTGCGGAGTCTGCTGATAGGAAAAATGACGTTGAAAACCGACAGCGGACGGCACAGCCTTTTTTTCCCGAAGATTCCCGACAAGGTGGAGGGTGAGATCTATTCGTCATCCGACCGGCTGGAACTCATCGTGCCGGACGAATCCTTCCTCCGCCTCAATCTCCAGAACCCCTTCTGCCGGGTCGATTTTCCCCAGGGAGATTTCGATAAAAAAGAAGACGGCTATATTATCTCCACGGATGAAAAAAGCGACTTCGGCCTGATAGAATTGACCGTGGACGGCCCTTTGAAACAACTGGTCCTTGATATTGAGTAAGCGCTGCAGAGAACCAAAACGACATGCCCCGGCGGTCAAGGGCCCCAATCAGCGGGCAGCTTCACCCGGTCGCCCACGGCCGCGCCCCAGCGCGTAAACGCGCCTTGGGTGGCTTCCAGGGCGTATCGCACCGACCGTTCCGTGACCACGTTCCGCTCGTCCAGCGGGCGCATATCCTCAATCTGGGTGATCACTCCCTCGGCTGAAATAAAGGCGATGGACAGCGGGATATAGGTGTTTCTCATCCAGAAGGAAAGACGCTGGTCGGAGTCGTAGACAAAAATCATCCCCTCGTTTTCTCCCAGAGACTTGCGGAACATAAGCCCCCGCTCTTTTTCCAGTGGCGTTCGCGCCACTTCGGTTCGGACCGTCACGGCCCCCACCGCCAGATCCACCGTGGGCAGGCGTTCCTCCTGGCAGGAACACACCAGCACCAGGATCGCTCAGACGCACCATACCACCGTCAATTTATGCAACATACACCATATATCCTTTCAAATATTCGCCTTCCGGATGGCGGAGGGACCAGGGGTGATCGGGCGCGGCGTGCAGTTCCTTCAGCACACGGGCGTCCCGGCCCGCCTCCAGGGCTCCTTCCCCGAGCACGCGCCGGAAGGCGGCCGTGTCCACGGCCCCCGAGCAGGAGAAGGTGAAGAGCAACCCACCGGGGCTGAGGAGCCGTAGGGCCTGGGTCTGCAGCCGCCGGTAGCCGCGCAGGGCGCCGGCCGCTTCACCCCGGGTGCGGGCGAAAGGCGGAGGATCGAGCACGATCACGTCGTAAGCGCCGGCCCGGTCCAGGAAAGCGAAAGCGTCCTCGCGAATCCAGCGTGCCTCCCCGCGGTCCCGGGTATTGAGAGAGGCGTTCCTTTCCGCCAGGTTCACGGCGGCCTGCGAACTGTCGACTGAATCCACCAGCACGGCCCCGCCCCGCAGGGCCTGCAGGGCGAAGGCGCCCGTATAGGAAAACAGGTTGAGCACGCGGCGTCCGGCGGCGACGGCCCGCACCAGGGCCCGGTTGTCCCGCTGGTCAAGGTAGAATCCCGTCTTCTGACCTTCCTTTACATCCACCAGATACCGTACTCCCTGTTCTTCAATGGGAACGGGCCCCTCATGAGTGCCCGCCAGAAAGCCCGCGGGCAGTTCCAGCCGTTCCACCCGCGCCGCGCGCTCGTCCCGTTTCAGATAGACCGCGCCGCCGGGGAACAACTCTTCCAGACCAGCCGCCAGCTCCGGTATTAATCTCTCCACGCCGCGGATCTGCGGCCGGATGACCGTGGTGGTGTCATACCGGTCGATGATGAGTCCGGGGAAGGCGTCGCCCTCGGCGTTCACGAGCCGAAACGCGTTGCTGTCAATCTTGAGTATCCGCCGCAGGTGCCAGGCGTGTTCCAGACGGCGTCGGACCCAGTCCGGTTCCGGCGCTTCACTTTCCCAAAAGACCATCCGACAGACGATCTTGCTCTCCGCCGAATAGAAGCCCCGGCCGATCTCCGCGCCTCGGTCGTCGACCACTCGAACCAGGGCACCGTGATCCGGTTGGCCCTCAATGTCACGTACCGCGCCCTGGAATACCCAGGGATGGCGGGAGCGCTTGACATGACGCGCTTTTTCATTTTTAAGAATGAGTGTCATACGGCGGCCGCGCGCTCTCCCTTAAGGTTGGGGTGCGGGCGATATCCCGGCGGCAATGGACTAGAATTCGTTAAGGAATTCCTTGAGGGTTTTTTCCCTTTCCGATTCCCGCGCCTTGTGCTGGTCCTTGAGCCGGTTGAACACGCCCACGTCAATATACTTCACGGAGAGGGGCTTTTCAAGCGATAGACGCACGCCGCCCTTCTCCCACACCACGGCCTGCGGTGAAAAAGAAACATAGTCGCCGTAGTCGGCCTGGAGCGTCGAGAACATGGTAAAGTAATCCACCCGGGAGGGCTCCAGGTCCAGGATGAGAGTAAACAGCCTTCCCTCTACAAACTGAAAGAAAGCGCGGCGTATGAAGAGGTTGCCTGAGCACTCGATGAGCAGCTGCTCCTTGACGGGCAGAAAATAAACATCGGGATCACCACGGTAGTTGAAATACGGATCCTGTTTGAGTTTGTTCTTGACCTCTTCCAGGGAAAGGCCCAGGCGGTAATCCCGGAACTCCCGGATAGCCGAACGGGAAGCGGCGCCGTCCGCAGCCGGTTGGGCCGAGGCCGGGGGGATCGCCGTCAGGCAACAGAGCATCAGGACGCTGGCAAGGGTAAAACGACGCATGGGTGCGGGTCCTCCAATGAGATTATCGGCCGATTCTCCGGCGTCCTTTGGTGGAAATGTAACCCTGACGAATTCCGCCGCCGGGGGAGGAGAAGCCCTTGCCCCCTCCTTGAGAATTCACCGGGGTTCGTGAGCATGAACGTACGCGCCGCTAGGCGAAATTATTCGTTTCCAGGTAGGAGTAAATGCGGATGTAAGCTTCGAGAAACCCGAGTTTCTTACGCTGCACCTTGATGTCCACGGCCACTATTTTTCTTTCGTCGTCGATGTACCAGTTGCGCAGGGAGATCGGATCGTTTTCCGACAGGTCGAGTTCATCCGCGACCGAACCGGGTATCACCCGCTTGACCAAGAATTGAGAACTGTAAAAATCGCCCACCTTTTTTATCTGCATGCCGAACAATGGGAAGATGAGATTGCTTTTAATGTCCCTGTCCAGGGCCAGGCGTACGGGCACGCGGGGCCGTTCACCCACTTTAATCAGGATGTTGAGATCATCCGCGCCGCGCGTGACGTGTGCCCGCACCAGTCCACCCGCCTCGTATATTCCCAGCAGGGACTGCAGATCCTTGATCGTGGTAACCGCTTGGCCGTTGACGTCCTTGATCACGTCTCCCACCGCAAGACCGGCCGTATCGGCCGGTTCTCCAGGCACCACATAGAGCACCTCCAGGCCATTGTCCCCTTCCTGCAGGGCCAGGCCCATCCAGTAATGCTTGACCTGACCGCCCTGATACAGCCGCCCTATCACCTGGTTGATCCATTCCGAGGCGATGGCGAAATTAATGCCCTCGAACTGCTCGATGCCGGCGAACACGACGCCGATGAGGCGTCCCTCCTCGTCGATCACCGGCCCTCCGGAATTGCCCGGATTGATGGGGGCGTCTATCTGCAGGGCGTCGCCCAGCTGCAGGAAGCGCCGTCCCGTGGCGGAGATGATGCCGGAGGTGATGGTGTTCTCCAGCCCGATGGGCGACCCGATGACCGTAATCTTCTCCCCCGGCTCCACCGGGGTCATGCGGGTTGAGGAAAACACGTACTTGGGTTCGACTTCCACCTTGAGCAGGGCCAGGTCGAACACCGGGTCCCAGCCGATCACCCGCGCCGGAATCTTGCGATCCGGCTTGTCGGACAGGCGCACGTACAACCGTGAGAAACCTTCATAGGTGGGATCGACCTCGCTGGCAATGACATGGTGGTTGGTGAGCAGGTACCCCCGCTTGTCGATGAAGAAACCGGACCCGATCACCCGATCGGGCATGGCGCTGCCCTTCTCGATTTTAACGCCTTTGTTCACCCAGATGGTGACGGTTCCGCCGATCATGGTGCCCAACGTCGTTCGTTCGGCGGCCTGCCGCCGCACCGCTTCAGCGACAGTCACACCCAGAGATCCGGCGCGGGAGATCATGTATTCCAGGAGTCCCCGGTCCCCGGCCTCGCTCCCCATGGTCAGCAGACGTTCCACCTGTTCCCGCGACAGGGAAGACATGTCAACGCTTTGCAGGTAAGAACGGATGGCCGGCACCAGATCGCCCTTTTTTTCCAATGCCGCCGACCGGGCGGCTGAAAGCTTGGCCCCGGTCCAGTCGGGGGCCAGCGAGGTCTCCCCCAGCACTTGCATGGAATCGTATAAGACCAGGGCCCGCGCGAACTCTTTTTTCTCCACCGCCTCCGTGAACTGCGCGCGCAAACCGGCCGATGAGGAGGCCTTGAGTGTCTTCAGGCTTTCCGCGCTGATCTCGGGATTCTCACGGGTCAACCGGTCATTGAGCTGCAGGGCCAACAGGAACCGTCCCCCGTCATTGGCCTGTTCTATGTCGGACAACTGGATGGTTTGCAGGGGCGGCACGTAGCGAGGCACGTCGTCAATCGGTGACATACAGGAGGCCAGGACCAGCAGGGCGGCGAGTGTCGGATAGATGCGGTTCATGGCCGCTCCTCAGCGCAGTCCGCGCAAAATGCCTGAATATTCAAAATGCGGTTTGCCATTCGGCAGTCTCCTCTCCCTGACGTCGATCACGCCGTCTCCATCCAGATCCCATTCCTTCACGTCCGCGGCCACCCGCTCATCATACTCAGGGCGCCCGTCCCGATCAGCGTCGTATTCCAGCCGGACCAGCCGTCCATTCTCGTACCGCTCGGTGATCTCGGCATACCCGTCCCCGTCATGATCCACCTGACCGCGCAGGGGTACCCCTTTATTACTATAAATCACCGTGCGTTCGAACGCGCCGTTGCGATCCGAGTCCTCGTGGAGTACCAACTTCCGACCCTGGAAAAGATCCCATTTTCTTCTCGGCAAACGTGTATCCGCCGGATCCTCAATCAAGGCCCACGCGCGCAGGATGACGCTTTTCTCAGCCGGAAAATCACCGCTTGCGGACAAACGAACCCGCAGCCTCAAGGAAGCCGGGGCCGGTGTATTCTTGACGGCGGCGAACAACAGGCTGTCCGGCACGATTTCGTACGTTTTGGTTACGTTCCGGCTGCGCCAGACGGCTTGAGCCAAACGGGGGTATCCATTATACCGGAAAGACGTCTCATCTTCCACGCCTCGCCGTAGAATCACCTGATCCGGCTGATTGTGCTTCAAGATGATCTCTCGTTCAATCAGGCCGTCCTGGTTGGCGTCGAACAGCGCTTTCATTACCTCTCCGGATTCGACAACATATTTTTCCTCGTAGAATCCGTCGGCATCCGCGTCTACCGTCTTTTCTCCGTTCCCCGAGCCCCAGGCGGCCGTGAGCAGTGTGAATTTCTTCTTATCCGAGCGCAGCTTGGCGGCGGCGGATTCCAAAAGGAAAACATCGCCGGCCGCCCCATGGTTAAAGGAAAATTCCACCGCCTGACCGAAAGCGGTCTGGTCCAAATCGAGCAGGAACATGAGGACGCGGGGATCCCCGCCTCCTTTCTCCCGATATG
>CAYQRT010000023.1:16024-18114 GCA_964419695.1 uncultured Spirochaetaceae bacterium
GCCGGCGAAGAGATCCGGGACGCCGCCAGAGCCTCCAACAGCCGGGCGGCGTCCCGGAAGCGCCTGGTACGCACGTAGACATGGGCCAGGGCCTCCCGGGCCGCCGCCGGGTCGGTGGCTGACCAGGTCTTTTTGAGGAGAGCGCGTTCCATGAGGGGAAGGCCGGAGAACGTGGTGGCCTGGGCTTCGCAGAGGAGACTCCCCAGTAAAAAGAGCGTTTCCGAATTATCGGGCAATAGATCCAGGGACTCGCGCAACAGTCGTTCCGCCTCCGCGGACGCCCCGCGGTCGTTCAGCTCCCGCGCCTTATTCAGATAGGATTGAACTAGAGCATTGTCGTCCGCCGCTAAAAAATGTCCGGACAAAGCCAGAACGAGCGCCAGGACGACCAAATATTTCACTTTTCCCGCACCTCGATCACCGTCGGCGGTTACGCGTCCTTGCCGTTCGGGTTCTTTTTGGGAAACTTAAGCAGTTCCCGGATTTCATCATCGTCCAGGGTTTCCCGCTGCAAGAGCGTCTCGGCCAGCATTTTCAGTTTGGCCTTGTTCTTGGTCAACGTTTCCAGGGCCCGCCCCAGGCTGGCATCCACCACCGCCTTGATCTCCTTGTCGATCTTCTTGGCGGTCTCCTCCGAATAATCCTTATGCCGGGCGATTTCCTTGCCGATGAAAATGGGTTCTTCCTTCTGGCCCAGGGCGATGGGACCCAGGGCGTCGCTCATGCCCCACTCGCACACCATGCGCCGCGCAATCTGGGTGGCCTGTTCAATGTCCATCTGCGAACCGGTGGTCGTCTCGCCGTAAATGATTTTTTCCGCGGCGTAGCCGCCCATCATGATGACCATGCGGTCGGTCAGCCAGGATTTATTCTTGGAGTATTCGTCGTTCTCCGGCAGGGAAAGGGTCACGCCCAGAGCTCGCCCGTGGGGAATAACGGTCAGCTTGTGCAGTGGATCGGCATTCTTGAGAAAATAATGCATGAGCCCGTGTCCGGCTTCGTGGTAGGCGGTCATTTCCTTTTCTTTGGGCGGAATCACCTTGGACTTCCGCGCCACGCCCATGAGGACCTTGTCCCGCGCCTCTTCAAAGTCCGACATCTCCACCTTCTGCTTGTTCTTCCGCGCCGCGAACAGAGCCGCCTCGTTGACCAGATTGGCCAGGTCGGCGCCCGAGGTGCCGGGAGTGGCCCGGGCGATCCGGTTGAAATCTATGTCGGCGTCCAGGGATATTTTACGGCAATGAATCTTGATGATCTGCTCCCGTTCCCTTATATCGGGCATGTCGACCACCACCTGCCGGTCGAAACGTCCGGGCCTGAGCAGGGCGGGATCGAGGACGTCCGGGCGGTTGGTGGCCGCGATGATGATGACGCCCGTCTTGGTGTCGAACCCGTCCATCTCCACCAGCAACTGGTTCAGCGTCTGCTCGCGTTCGTCATGACCGCCGCCGTAGCCGGCACCGCGCGTACGGCCTACCGCGTCCAGCTCGTCGATAAACAGGATGCAGGGGGCGCTTTTCCGGCCCTGCTCAAAGAGATCTCGCACGCGGCTGGCGCCCACGCCCACGAACATCTCCACAAAATCAGAACCGGACATGTGGAAGAAGGGCACGTTGGCCTCACCGGCAATGGCTTTGGCGAGCAGGGTCTTGCCCGTACCCGGCATGCCCACCAGAAGCACACCCTTGGGGATCTTGGCCCCGATCTTGGCGAATTTCTGCGGGTTCTTCAGGAACTCCACCACTTCTTCCAGTTCATATTTGGCCTCAAGCTGTCCGGCCACATCCTCAAACGTGATGCGTTCCGCCCCCTCAAAATACCGCTTGGCCCGGCTCTTGCCGAAGGAGAGGGCCTTGTTGCCGGAACCCTGGAACTGGCGAAACATAAACCAGATGAAAAATATCATGATGGCCCAGGGCAGGGCCTGGATGAGATACATGTAGAAGGGGGGGGAGTTCTGCCGCCCGGTGTAGGGAATGTTCTTATCCTCCAGAAGCGGCAGTAAGGTGGTATCTTCCACCGGCGGCATGAGGGTCGAGTAGCTGATTTCCTTGCCGCCGGACTTGGAGAGAATATTTATCTCACCTGAA
>CAYQRT010000024.1:0-17973 GCA_964419695.1 uncultured Spirochaetaceae bacterium
CCCTCCTCAAACTGGTAGCGGCCGTAAAGGGCCATCCCCCAAAAGGTGGCCAAGGGAGCGATGATTACAACCTCCATTTCCATAATCACCCAGGCATTCCCGGATCAGGGATTTGATGAATTTATCGATAAAGTGATGAAGCTTCCCGCCAGGAAAAAGAAAATCTCCGACGTCAGTTTACGATGGCCCGCTTCAGTGTATGAGCATTGGGATGACGCCAGCTTCAAACCTTACGGGGGTGGTCACGGTTTGGCCGTATTCGTCAAGCGGCCCACGCCGGCGATTAAAGGAATAGGGATAGAGGCGCCGGCCCTGCTCCCTTCCAAGGACCAGGACAGCAAGGTCAACTACGTGGTCTTGGGCGACGGATATACGCGTTTTGATGGAGAAATCTATTATGCGTTCTTTCTCGATTCCGCCGACCAGACGTTCGCGGAGGCTAAAAAGGAGTTTATCGAGTTTCTCAATCGGGTACTGCTTGATTGAGGATAGCCGGCGGTCCGGTTGACGGGAGAATCAAGTCCCCCTCCCCGCACCCGCCGGTATGACAAGGAGTACGCCATGTCGTCGATTGAAATTAAGCCCGGTGTTTTCTGGATCGGGGTCAATGACCGAACAACCGATCTCTTTGAGGGGATCTGGCCCATCAGCAAGGAAGGCGTGTCCTACAATTCCTATCTGATTAGTGACCGGAAGAAGGCCGTTATCGATCTGGCCAAGTCATTCAAAACCGACAGCTTCCTGGAACAGATCGAGCAGGTGACGGATCCGGCCTCCATCGATTACCTGGTGGTCAATCACGTGGAACCGGACCATACGGGAATCATCAACACGTTCAGGAAAATCAACCCCGGCGTCACCATACTCTGCACCTCCAAGGCCAAGAAGATGCTGGAAAACTTCTATCATATTCCCAGCGGTATCAGGGAAGTGGCCGACGGTGAGGAAATATCCCTGGGGACCCATACGCTGAAGTTTTTTCATGTGCCCTTCGTTCACTGGCCGGAGACCATGGCCACGTTCGATCTTTCGTCCAACATTCTCTTTTCGTGTGACGCCTTCGGCGGATACGGCGCGCTCAAAGGCGCGTTGTTTGACGACGAATGCACCGATTTGGATTTTTACATGAAAGAGTCGCTGCGTTATTTCGTCAACATCATCGCCAAATTCACCGGGCCCGTGCTCAAGGCCATAGAGAAACTGAAAGACCTGCCCGTGGAGGTGATCGCCCCGTCGCATGGCCTGGTGTTCCGTAAAAACCCGGGAGTCATCGTCGACCTGTACAGGAAATGGTCGGAATACGCGCACGGTCCGGGTGAAAGGGCGGTGACGCTCATCTACGGTTCCATGTACGGCAACACCGAGGCCATGATGAACGCCGTGGCCCAGGGAATTTCCCGGGAAGGCGTGTCGGTGGAGATCTTCGACGCCGCGCGGACGCATGTCAGCTATATCCTGCCCTCTTTATGGACGAACGCCGGGGTCATGCTCGGCGCGCCCACCTATGAAGGCAGCCTCTTCCCCCCGCTGGAGCACGTGCTGCAGATGGCGGTGCTCAAGCAGGTTAAAAAGCGCACGGCCGCCATGTTCGGCAGTTACGGCTGGAGCAAGGGGGCATTGGCCCAGATAAAGCGGATCATCGAACCCGCGGGTTGGAATCTCTCCGCCGAGTTTGAATTTCCCGGCGGCCCCTCGACGGAGCAGATCAAGCAGGGTGGGGAATTCGGGACGGCTTTCGCCCGGGCGCTTAAAAAGACGTGATTACCTTTTTCAGAAAAAAGGCTGTCCGTAAGGGACAGCCTTTTTTTATCTCGATGTTACCGGCGGTTGCCCGGCCGGCGGCGGGGCCGGCGGGCGGGGCCCGTCGGGGATTGACCCGGACCGCGTCGGTCGCCGTGACCGGTGAACCGGTCGTAGAACGGCCGTTCAGGCCGCCGGGACCGGTCGGCGGTCTGTCCGCCGGACCTTTCCCTGTGGTTGTCTTGAAAACGGTTCGGGCGGCTGTGGGAACGTTCCCGGGTACCGCCCCCCCAACGGCTGGGCCGCCGGTCGGAAGGCCGGTGACGCTGCCCGCCTTCATAGGCGGCGGAATGCAACGGAGCGCTGTGCTCCAGCGCCGGGGTCTCCAGGACCTTGATCTGGTGGTGGATCAGTTTTTCAATGTCGCGCAGGCAGTAGCGCTCCTCGGGATCGCAGAAGGAGACCGAAACGCCCGAGGCCCCGGCGCGCGCCGTGCGGCCGATGCGGTGGATGTAGGTTTCCGGCACGTCCGGCAGTTCATAGTTGACCACGTGCGAGATGCTGTCGATGTCGATGCCGCGGGAGGCAATGTCCGTGGCCACTAATACCCGGGCCTCTCCCTGCTTGAAACTGTTGAGCGAGCGCTGGCGGGCGCCCTGGGTCTTGTTGCCGTGAATGGATTCGGCGTTGATACCCGACTGGCAGAGCCGCCGGGCCACCCGGTCGGCGCCGTGCTTGGTGCGGGTGAACACGAGCACGCGGTGCGCGCCGTCGTCGTTGACCAGGAGATGGCGGAGCAGGGCGGGCTTGCTGCTTTTTTCCACAAAGTACACCGACTGATCGATATTGTCGGCGGTGGCCGAGACCGGCGCCACCTGCACCTGCTCGGGATGGTTGAGCAGCTGGTCCGCCAGCGAACGGATTTCTTCCGGCATGGTGGCCGAGAAGAGCAGGGTCTGCCGCCGGGCGGATAGGAAGGATGCGATTTTTTTCACGTCCTTGATGAAGCCCATGTCGAGCATGCGGTCGGCCTCGTCCAGGACGAAGACGGACGTGCGTGCCAGCATGACGGACCGCTGTTCGATGAGATCGAGCAGGCGACCGGGCGTGGCGACCAGGACGTCCACGCCGTAGCGCATTTTATCCTTCTGGGGCACGTAGCCCACGCCGCCGTAGACCACGGCCAGGCGCAGGCCCAGGCCGCGTCCGTACACGGTAAAGCTTTCGCTGATCTGTTCGGCCAGCTCACGGGTGGGGGTGAGCACCAGCGCGTGCGCGCTGCAGGGCGTATTGACCGGTTTGTTGCGGGAAAGGACCTGCAGAATGGGCAGGGCGAAGGCCGCGGTCTTGCCGGTGCCGGTTTGGGCGCAGGCCACCAGGTCGCGGCCGGCCAATACCGGGGGAATGGCCGCGGTTTGGATGGGGGTGGGTTGTTCATACCCTTCCTTGGCCAGATTGGCGCAGAGCGCCGGGATGAGATTCAGATTTTCAAAGTGCATGTATAAACTCCTTCACATGCGTGGTTGACTGGCGGCGGACTGTCGCGGGCATGAATCCGGCCCATATGACGACGCCGTACGCGTTTGGTTGAGGAAATAAGAAAGAAGGGAAAACGCAAGTGAAGAACGGCCGTATGTTCGATACGCGGCTGAACCGACTCGGTTGATTCGTCCCAACGGGCTTACACCCACTCATCCTTGTATGTCGGACAAAGCGATGCAGGCTGGGCGACATACCATCGTATACATCATACGAAAAAAATAGGTTGAGTTTTTCTAAGATCCGCGCTTAACATACTGATTTACGGCTTTTTAGTCAAGGTAAAAGAAAAACGCCCCCCGGCGCGGCCGTACCGCCTGGACGTACGACCGCGCGTTACGTTTCCTTCCGGAGATCCATCACCCGTCGCGCCTTGCCTTCGGCCCGGGGGAGGGACCCGTGTTCCACCAGCTTGACCTCCGGCGTCACGAGGATTTCGGCCTTGAGCCGTTCGACCAGCTGTTTCTCCAGCCGCTCCAATCCGTCCAGGGTGCCCGTGAAAAGCGCCGGCTGTACCTCCACCTTGACGACCAGGCGGTCCATGTATTCCCGTTTGTGGACCTCAATGACGTAGTGGTCACCCACACCCGCGGCCTGCATGAGCACCTGTTCCACCTGGGTGGGAAAGAGGTTGACGCCGTTGATGATGAGCATGTCGTCATCACGTCCCTTGATGGGACGGAGGCGGAGGTGGGTGCGGCCGCACGGGCATGGTTCGGGCATGACCGCGGTCAGATCGCGGGTACGGTAGCGGACAAGGGGCATGGCCTCCCGCTCCAGCGAGGTGAGGACCAGTTCGCCTTCCTCCCCCGGCGGGAGCGGCGCTCCCGTCCGCGGATTAATGATTTCCGAAAGGAAGTGATCCTCCCACAGGTGCAGGCCGTTTTGCTCCGGGCATTCGAAGGCCACGCCCGGTCCGCACAGCTCTGAGAGTCCGTAGCAATTATACGCCTTGACGCCCAGTCCGGTTTCGATCCGGCGGCGGACGCCTTCGGTGTGCGGTTCCGCGCCGATTACGGCCAGGCGCAGGCTTAAGTCCCGCCGGGGATCGAGGCCCGCCTCGGCGATCCCGGCGGCCAGGCGCAGGGCGTAGGAGGGGAGGATGTGGAGGGCCGTGGTCTGAAACTGCCGCATAAACCAGATCTGGCGCTGCAGGTTGCCCGGGCCGATGGGAATGGTGAGCATACCCAGTTTTTCCGCGCCGTAGTGCAGGCCCAGACCACCGGTGAAGAGTCCGTAGCCCATGGTGTTCTGAAGCACGTCGGCGGTGCGCGCCCCCACCATGTAGAGCGAACGGGCCACCAGGTTGCACCAGACCTCGATGTCGCGTGCGGTGTGGAAGACCGCGGTGGGGTTGCCGGTGGTGCCGGAAGAGGAATGCAGGCGCACGGTCTCCTTCAGGGGAACGGCCAGCAAGCCGTAGGGAAAATGGTCGCGCAGGTCGTCCTTGGTGGTGAAGGGGAGCGAGGCGATATCGGCCAGGGTCCGGATGGTGTCCGCGGACGCAGCCGTGATCCGTTCGGCGTAAAAGGGGGAACGGACGGCCTGCTTCACGACCGCCTTGAGTTTGAGCAGCTTGCATTCGTCCAGTTCGGCGCGGGAGGCGGTTTCCGCCGCCCGGTCCCAGAACAGCCCGGATTGTCGTTGTGCCATGCCGGAGGGGCCTCCTCGCTTTCCAAACCCTCAGGGTGAGATGTCAGGCATTATACGCCAATCCTCAGGCCCGTTTCAATTGTCGCGGCCGGCGCCGACGCTTCAGAAACAACGCCCCTGCGTGTCCCGCAGGCATTCGTTTTCCGAGCAGCGGTAGCAGATTTCGTTGGGGCAGCGGTTTTCCTCGAAGTAGAGGCGGATGTTTTCCAGCGTGGTGGTGGCGATGGCGAGCAGGGCCTCCGCGGTGAAAAACCCCTGGTGCGAGGTGATGAGCACGTTGGGAAAGGTGAGGAGACGCGCCAGAACGTCGTCGTTGACGATGGAACTGGAGAAGTCTTCAAAGAAATATTCCGTCTCCTCCTCGTAGACGTCCAGGCCGGCCGCTCCGATCTTGCCGCGCTTCAATCCGGCGATGAGGTCCACGGTGCTGATGAGTTTGCCCCGGCCCGTGTTGATGATCATGACCCTTTCCTTCATTTTACGGATGGAGGCGGCGTTCACCAGGTGGGTGGTCTCCGGGGTCAGGGGGCAGTGGAGGCTGATAATGTCGGATTCCCGGTAGAGGGTATCCAGATCCACGTACGCAAAGCCGGTCTCCCGCGCCGCGTTCTCCTTGGGATGGGCGTCATAGGCCAGCACGCGCATGCCGAACCCGCGGAGGATGCCCGCGACCAGGGCGCCGATGCGGCCCGTGCCGATGATGCCGGCCGTTTTGCCGAACATGTCGAATCCCATCAAGCCGTTGATGTTGAAGTTGTTGTCGCGGGTGCGGAAGTAGGCCTTGTGGGTCTTGCGGTTGAGCGTGAGCATGAGGGCCACGGCGTGTTCGGCCACGGCGTGCGGCGAGTAGGCCGGCACGCGTACCACGTGGATCCGCCGGTACACGGCCTTCAGGTCAACGTTGTTGTAGCCGGCCGACCGCAGGGCCACCAATTGTATGCCGGCTTCGGCCAGAATGTCGGCCACCGCCTGATCGAGCGTGTCGTTGACGAAAATGCAGGCGGCGTCGTGACCACGGCAGAGCACGGCGTTCTCCCGGGAGAGGTGGCTCTGAAAGTACGTGATGCCGAACCCGGGGTCCCGGTTGGCCCGGTTGAAAAAATCCATGTCATACGGTTTGGCGTCAAAAAAGGCAATGGCCGGTTTATGCATACACGTTCCTTCCTGATGAGTCAAAGGTAAGGATGGTTCTTCCGTTCGTCAACGCCGGGCCCGGAGTCAGTCCGCGCCGCCGGCCGTTTTTTTAAAAAGATCCCACAGTACGCCGACCGGAGTCGGCGCGATGATGCGGACGGGGACGTCCGTCAGGGGATGGCGGAAGGCCAGTTCCCGCGCGTGGAGGAGGATGCTCCGGTCCGGGTGGCCGCGCCGGGCGCCGTATTTCACGTCCCCCTTGATGGGAAACCCGGCGGCCGCGAGCTGGACGCGGATCTGGTGCTGCCGTCCCATGCGCGGACGTACGATCAGGAAGGAATACCGTTCGCTTTCTCCGGCCCGGCGGCAGGAGAGCCGGGCGTTGGGCGGCCGGTCGGGACAAACACGCACCAGGTTGCGCCGCCGGTCCGGCTCCAGATGGTGGGCCAGCTCACACTCGGTGCCGGCCGGCCGGCCCTCGACCACGGCCCAGTACGTTTTTTCCACCTCCCGTTTTTGGAAGAGGGTGGTCATGGCCGTAAAAAATGATGTGGTGAGGGCGAAGAGCAGCACGCCCGAGGCCGGGCGGTCCAGACGGTGGACGGGTTGCAGGAACCCGTTTTTCTTCCGGGAGAGACCTGTCAGGGAGGAAAGGGTATCGATGAGCGAGGCGGCTCCCGACCGGTCACTCTGGGCCAGTTCGCCGGGCAGCTTGTTGACCGCCAGGCAGTGATCGTCGCGGTAGAGGATGCGGCTGTGGTCCATGCCTCACTATATGCTTCCGCCCGCGGTCCGCGCAACCGGTAAAATCGGAGGAAACCCAGTTGCATTCCGCCCGTCCTTGAATTAGAGTTAGAAATGGAAGGCCCGGAATAATGGGTGGAAGGCGACGCCGCGGGTTCTCCGGGGTGCGTGTCCCCGGCCGCGGCCGGCTGACATTCAAGGAAGCATTTAAAAAACCTCATTCGGTTTTTTAAATGCCTGCTAGAGCGGCGGCTTCACGCGAGGAGGTCCGAAACCGTATGGCAAAAAAAACTATCGGCCGGTTATTAAAGAAGATAACGTCCAAAAAAGTTCCCCCCCGCGCCAAGGGCGAACGGGGCGGAAAAAAGGACGCGCCCCAGGCGTGGGTCATCAGCGTGCGCATGGGATTGGGCCATCAACGGGCTTCCTACGCCCTGGAATACCTGACACCCGACGGGGTCCTCAACTGCGGCGAGCCGGAAACGTCCGATCCCGATGAGATGAAACTCTGGAACCAGCTCACCAAGACCTACGAGACCATTTCCAAAATGAAGAACGTTCCCATCATCGGCAAGACCATGTGGAACGTCATGAACCACTTCCTGTATATTCCGCCTTTTTATCCCCTGCGCGATCTGTCCCATCCCAATCTCCAAGCCAAGATCATGCGCCGCTACATTGAGCGGGGCCTGGGGAAGAAGCTTATGGAGAAGGTCCAATCCCGGCCGCTGCCCGTCATCTCCACCTATCCGGTGCCGTCCCTGGTGGCCGATTACCGCGGGCACAGCCGCAACTACTGCGTGGTCACCGACGCGGAGATCAACCGCGCCTGGGTGCCCATCGAATCCACCACCACTAAAACCCGGTATTTCGCGCCCTGCAGCCGGGCCCTGCTCCGGCTGCGCGAGTACGGCATACGGGACGAACAGATTTTTCTCACCGGCTTCCCCCTGCCCAAATGCCTGTTAGGCAGTGAAAAATTGGAGATCCTTCTGGCCGATCTGGGACAACGCCTGCATCATCTGGATCCGGGCAACCAGTTCTGGCCCCTGCACGGCACCGGCGTGGCTCATTTTTTAGGACGCCACAATCTCAAGCTTAAAACCAAGCGCCCCTTCACCATCGCCTACGCGGTGGGCGGCGCGGGCGCCTTGTGGGAGATCGGGCTCAAGGCGGCCGAATCCCTGCGGAAAAACATCATGAGCAAGGAAGTGCGCCTGGTGCTCATCTGCGGCGTGCGCGAGGAGATCTACAACAATTACGTCAAGGGCTTGAAGGACCTGAAGATCCCCCCCGGCCTGGTCGACCTGGTCTACTCCGCGGACACCCGCGAGTACTTCGACATGTTCAACCGGCAGATCCGCGTCACGGACGTGCTGTGGACCAAACCGAGCGAACTGGTTTTTTACACCGCGCTCGGCTTGCCGCTCATCCTGACCGAACCGGTAGGCTCCCAGGAGGGCTACAACAAGAAATGGCTTTTGGAAATTCAGGGCGGTGTGAATCAGGATGATCCCGCCTACGCCAATGAATGGCTGCTGGACCTGGTCAAGCTGGGGAGACTGGCCGAGTGCGCGTGGGACGGCTTCCTGAAAGGCCGGAAGTACGGCACATACAAGATCGAGGAAGTGCTGCGCACCGGCACCATGATCCGTGAATCGTCCCCCCTGCGCCGGTGACCGGCACTGTATCAACCGGGAAGTACTGCGCGTCCTTCGCGGTCCTCCTCCAGGCATTACGGAAAAATCGGTTTACGGGGATTTGAAAAGTGCTATAATGATAGTGAGAGCATGGAATGAAGACCCTTGATTATAATCCATACATCGTCGGCAATCCGATCAAGACCAGGGAGATGTTTTTCGGCCGTGAGGACGATTTTCTCTACATCTCCCGCAAGCTGGGGATTGAAAAAGCCAACCAGGTGATCATTCTCTGCGGTGAGCGGCGGTCGGGGAAGACCTCCATTCTTTTCCAGATACTGTCGGGCCGGCTGGGAGAGGAGTTCCTGCCCGTCCTGGTGGACATGCAGATCCTGGCCGGCATCAAATCCGATTTTGAATTCTTCAAGGCGGTGCTGGAAACGGCCTGCGATCAACTGCGCCTTCCCGGTGTGGACTTTCCCACCCTGGTGGCGGAGGAGGGCGGGGAGAGCGCCGAGCGGTTGTTTCGCGCCTTCCTGGCGCGCGTGGCCCGGGCCCACCCCAACAAGGTCCTTCTTTTTCTCCTGGATGAATACGAACTCCTGGAGGCCAAGATCAAGGACAACACCCTGACCGAATCGGTCGTTCATTTCCTGTCAGGCGTCCTGGAAGGCATCCGGCGCATCTCTTTTATTTTCACCGGGTCAACCAACCTGGAGAACCGCAAGGTGGATTTTTGGAAGACGCTGCTCGGTAAATCGATATACAGAAAGATATCCTACCTTTCGCCGGACGATACGCGCCGGCTCATCACCGAACCGCTGGGTGACGCGGTGGCCTGGCCCGAACCGGTGATCGACCGGATCTACCGGCTGTCCAGCGGCCAGCCCTTTTACGTGCAGGTGCTCTGCCAGAACCTGGTGGACCTGTTGATCGAGCAGAAGCGTCATGACCCCACCGGGGAAGACCTGGAAGCGGTGGTACGTGACATCATCGAAAATCCGCTGCCGCAAATGATCTATTCCTGGAACAGCCTGTCGGACTGGACCAAATTCGCGCTCTCTTCACTGGCCGGCGATCTGGCCGCCGACAACGGCGCGAGCGAGGTCGCCAGCGTGTATCGCTTCCTCAAGAACAGCAAGATCGTTCTGCCTTTCAAGAAGGAACGCATGAACGTCTTTCTTGAGGAGGCCTATCAGAAGGAATTTCTCTCCAAGGACGACGAGAACGCCTACGCCTTCCGCATGGATCTCTACCGCCGCTGGATCCGCAAGGAGCACTCCATCTGGAAAGTGCTCAAGGAAGTTCAGCTTGAAGTGAAACGAAGACGCGGGTGGGTCAAATTTGCCGTGGCCGGGGCGGCGGCGCTTATGCTGGCGGGCGTTGGAATCTCAATTTATTTCATCCGGCATAATCAAAGAACGGACTTGGAGAAATTATTGGAGGATGTGTCGAGCGCGGACATTTCCCGGCTCAAGGGCAAGGTGGCGGGAATCACCCTGATCTCCAATGAAGCCCCCTTTCTGGCGAGCATCGACGACGGGCCGTCCTTCACGAGTGAAGGCCAGGCCGATCCGCATGCCATCGCCCTGCCGTCGCTTGAACCGGGCGAGCATGTGCTCAAGGCCGTCAATCCGGCCACGGGTGAGAGGATCGAGACGCGGGTGGCGGTGGAGATGTCCACCAAGGAGTTTCGCGTCGAGTTCACCCGGACCGCGGCGGAGACGGCGCGGGGGTCGGTCTTCGTCACCACTCACCCCGAAGGGGCGGTCATCAGTATTGACGGCCGCAGGCGGGGTGTGAGTCCGAAAATAGTCTCCGGCCTGACCGTGGGCAGGCACCGCCTGGACCTGACCCTGGAGGGATATCAAGCCAAGACGGTGTATGTAACGGTAAAGGCGAAAGAGATCAACCAGCAGACGGTGCAGATGAGCGGGGCCTTCGGGTTACTGGCCTTCAACGTGACTCCCACGGCCAAAATCTATCTGGACGGGGCGCACCTGGTGGACACACCGCTCGTCAAACCCGTATCGGTGCCCACGGGCCGTCACCGGCTGACTATCGTCAACGAAAGCCTGAATTACAAAGAGGAAATAGAAATAGACGTGAAGGAGAATGAAACCATGTTCATCAAAAGGGCGCTCAAATGATAATCCGCGTATTGTTGCCGTTGGTGATGGGCCTGCTGTGGACCGCGGCGCCTCTCTGGGCCCAGGCCGACGCGGCCGCGGCGCCGGCGGGAGGGCTTTCCGCGGAGGGGCGTATCGTGCAGGACGTCAAACAAAAGTACGCCAACGCTGAATACGAAAGCTGCCGGACACTCATCCGCCGGACGCTGGAACAGGCCGACGCCGGCACGCTGCATTTTCCCAACTTCTATCTGGCCGAAATCCGCGTATATCAGGCCCTCCTGGCGTATGCCTTCAGGGAGGCGGGATACGAGAAGGAAATAGAAACCTTTTTGCAGTACGCGATTGAGTCAGACATCAATTTCGATTTTACCGACTACGCGCTTGTGCCCACGTACGTGCTGGAGCAGTTCCTCCGCATCCGGCGCACGTACCTGCGGCGTTTTTCCAAAACAACCCGCCGGCATAATCTCGGCGTTTACGGCATGGCCAGTTCCCTGACCACGTTTATCCAGGAGGCCCAGTACTTCAACCTGGGACTTCATTACGGCCTGAACTTAAGCGATAATTTCACCCTGTTCTTTGACGGTGAGTTCGCATTGTCGCAGGATTTTTTCAATCTCATGCAGTTCCGCGTGGGGACCGTGTGGTTCCCCTCCACCCGGGTGGAAGCGGCTTCCCTCGGTCTGGGAGTGTTTTACTCGCTCAAAATCGAAGACTGGACCGCCTTTATCAATGTGATCTCCATTGAAGGGTACGGCGAGATCATCCTGCGGGCGGGGCTGGGGGTGGGCGCCAGCGTGGAGTTGATGCGGCTTGATATTCTCATGGGGTCGGGAACGTTTCCCACCTCCACGGGATACGTACCCCTCTTTGCCAGCGACTACGTCCGGTTCTCGTTCGCCAACCTGAGAATATACCTGTTCTGGAATTTTTAACGAAGGATGGAACCATGAGCGAATCCCCCGCGCCGGTGACGGACCCCTCCCGGTTCTTCGGCCGGAAGAACATCGTCCGCCGCATCTTCTCCCGGATCGGCGCCGCCCGGCCCCAGTCGGTGGCCGTGATCGGCGGCCGCCAGTCGGGTAAGACGTCCCTGCTTAATTACCTGGCGGACAAAGGCATACGTGAGAAATACCTGCCCGATCCCGACCGCTACGTCTTTGTCTCCGTGCCCGGCGTGGACGACGCGACACTGGACGCGACCGCTTTTCTTTCCCTGCTTTCCGAACAGCTGCGAGTGGGGACCAGGTCCGGCGAAAGCGAATACAACCGCCTGCAGGGAAAAGTGGAGCAGCTCCATCACTCGGGAGTCCACCTGGTCTGCTTTTTTGACGATTTTCATTTCATTACACGCAATACGAATTTCCCACTCGAGTTTTTCTCCTTTTTGCGGTCGCTCGCCAATAATTTCAACCTGGCGTACGTCACGTCCTCGTACCTGGAGTTGCAGAAACTCTGCGTGGCCAAAGACATTGAGGAATCGCCCTTTTTCAATATCTTTACCAATATCGCCCTGGGGTTGATGGAACCGGACGAAGCCCGCGCGCTTTTGGCTTCCCTGACCGGCTGGCCGGACGCCGACGCGGCCCGGGTGACCGAATGGGCCGGTGCCTTTCCGTACGTGTTGCAGCTGGTGGCCGGGGCCTGTCCGGACGGCCCGCCGGCGGACGGTCAGTATGAAAAGAAACTTCTTCCCGTTTTGAAAGATTATTTTACCGGTATTCTTTCCATTCTGCCGCGGGAGGCCCTCAAACCGCTTAAGGACCTGATCAAGGGCAAACCGGCCGATCCCCGGGACGCCCACTACCTGAAGCCGTTGGTGCGCCATCACTTCCTGTTGGACGAGGATGAGACGATCACCTTTTTCTCCGAGGCTTTTAAAGTATTTACCCAGAAACACGCTTCCCCCGATCTTTTGAAGGGGAACGGGTTTATCGGATAGGCCATGGACAAGATTGACGATCTCCTGCGCCGCCGCAAGGAACTCCTGGAAGAAATCGACGCTGAGATAAAAAAACAGTACACCAAGGCCGTGACCCTGCTTTTTACGGACATCGTGGGCTCCACCACCTACTTTGAGGAAATGGGCGACATCGCGGGCCGGGAGATGATCCAGACGCATAACGACCTGCTCTTTCCCATCATTGCCGCGCACGGCGGCCAGGTGATCAAGACGATCGGCGATTCGATCATGGCCAGCTTCTCCGATCCGGCGGAAGCGGTCGTGGGCGCGGTGGAGATGCAGCGCGCCTTGGCCGTCTACAACCGGACCCAGCCGGTACAGCGGCGCATCCGCGTGCGCATGGGCCTGCACACGGGCGAGGCGGTGGTGGACGACCGCGACCTGTTCGGCGACATGGTCAACACCTCGGCCCGCGTGGAGTCCAAGGCCGACGGCGAGGAGATCATCATCTCCTCCTCCCTCCACCAGCAGCTGGCCGCGTCCGCGCCGCCCTGCGTGCACCTGGGCAGCGAACCCATCAAGGGGAAGAAGCAGCGGCTGGATCTCTACCTGGTCAACTGGAACGGCCGCACCGAGGATGAAATCGCCCTTTCCTGGAAACGTCGTGCCACCGCGTCCAAGCCCGCGGAAGCGCGGCCGGAAGGCCCCCCCGTCAAGGGCGCGGCCCGCGTGATCATCAAGGGAAACGTGGACCTGAAGGCCCGGGCGGCCGCCGTTACTCCCGTGCCCACGGGCGGCAATCCCTACCTCAACCGGGTCATGCTCCCGCACAAAAGCATGTTTTTCGGGAGGCAGTCCCTGATCAAACGCGTCATGGGGCGCATCGGCGCGGCGCGGCCCCAATCGGTCTCCATTGTGGGCGAACGGCGCATAGGAAAATCGTCGCTTCTCAGCTATCTGAATTTCCCCTCCACCCGCCTGGAGATGCTGGACAATCCGGAATCGTTCATCTACGTGTTCATTGATTTCCAGCAGCTGCGCGCCACCGGTCCGGATGACATCATCGGGGTGATCTTCAAGGAACTGGAGCGCACCCTGGGCGACCGGATCGAAATCGCGTCGCCGGCCAATTATGAGGGCATGCGCCTGCTGGCTGAGGCCGTGCGGGAAGCGGGCTGCCGGTTGGTTCTTTTCTGTGACGAGTTCGAATCGGTCACCAAGAACGACAAGATCAAACCCGACTTCTATTCCTATTTCCGGTCCCTGGCCAACAATTACCCGCTGGCCTTCGTGGCCGCCTCCGGCCGCAACCTAAAGGACATGTGCGTGACCCACGAGATATCCGATTCGCCCTTTTTCAACATCTTTGCCGTACAGCACGTGGGACTCTTCCGGTCCGACGAGGCCCGGTCTTTGATAACCGGACCCTCGGCCGCGGCCGGCACTCCGCTCGCGCCCCTGGCCGACGACATCCTCCGCGAGGTGGGCCTCTATCCGTTCTTCCTCCAGATGCTCTGCGCCTCCTGGTTCGACTGGCTGGAGGCCGAAGGCAAGAGCGCGGCGGATTTTCCGGGCCGGCCCGCGCCGCGGGAGGTGCTTTCCATCTTCCGGGAAGAGGCGGAACCGCACTTTGAATACGTGCTTGAGACGTGGAGCGATGCGGAAAAGGAGATCATGAAAAAAGCGGCCGCCGACGAATCCTTCGACGCCGAATCCCCCGCCGCCGAGCGGCTTTTAAAATGCGGGTACCTGACGGAACGGGAAGGGGCCGCACCAGGGCCGTTCGGTGAGCAGTTCGGGCGGTTTTTGAAGAAGCAGTTTTCGCGGTGATTTTTTGATCGTCCGCTGATGCGGGCCGGTATATACGTGGACTTGGTGGGGGACCGCCCCTCGACTACGCTCGGGGCAGGCTCCGGGTACGAATGAAGGAGAAGAGAGAGAAGGGGGTTGAGGAGGCGAGAAAAAAATGATCGGCATGCAACTTTAACAGATTAACTGCTGATAAAGGGGGATATTCCATGCTCATGGCTAAGGCCATAATCGCGTCGCTTGTTGAGTCTATGGTATTTGCCGCTCTATTAATTATTCCAGCAGGCCTGCTTCCGCATGGCACTTGGGTTTGGTGGCGCGCGATTATTTTCAGTTCAGTCTATTGTATTGTTACCATCCTTGCCGTAATTTATATGAAGAGTGCAGCCCCTGCCGGGCTGGAGGCAAGGTTTAAAAAAGCGTCCAAGAATGAAAAAAGACCAAAAGCAGATAAAATACTATTACCCCTGCTCACGGGTACAATCATTATAATTTTCGTAGGAATCCCGCTCGACCGGTTCGCGCTTAAGGTGCTGCCAATGCCCGGATTAATCGGCAGTATTATCGGGGTAGGGCTGATTGTCATTGGAGCATCCGTAAAGATCGGATCAATGATTGCAAATGCTTATATCAGCACAACGATTCAGGACCAAACTGATGAAGGCCAGAAAGTTGCGGATACCGGAGTTTACCGGATGGTCCGTCACCCAATGTACTTGTCTCTTTTACTCTTATTTTCAGGTATAGCACTTTGGCTTGAAAGCTGGACGGCCGTACTTCTCAACGTACCTTTTTTACTTGTGCTCATTGTAAGGATTTTAGTTGAGGAAAAAAAACTACAAGAAGCACTCCCGGGATATTGCGAGTATATGAAAAAGGTAAAGTACCGGTTGCTGCCTTTCGTATGGTAGGTGGAGGGCGGGCTGCCTGTCACTGATGGGCGCTCAATGCCCCGGGAAAGGAAAAGGCACCATGACCAAACCACACACAAGCGATTTTTTCTTCGACGCGCACTGCCATCTGTTCAATTTCAACAATATCTCATTAAGTTCGCTCCTGGAGCGCTACACCAAATCCATGAAGATCGGCGATCTCAAGACATTGTTCGAGGTGCTTGCGATAACAAAGATCGACCGGATCATCAATCTGTTCAGGACATACGAACTGGAAATCGAACATATCATTGAGCATATGTACCAGTCCCTCATGAACGTTCCGGACTTGAAAAATAAAATCAAGATCATCCTCCCCCTCATTATGGATTTTGAAGCGGTTAACCCGGACGAAAAGTTGTCCGACCAGGTGAAGTATCTCAAGGGCGGCATTAAAAAATATTTCAGGAAGCACAAAACCGGGGGCTTCTATGTTTTTCCCTTTCTCGGGATCGACCCTGCACGTTTTACCAGCCCGGCCCGCCTGGAAAAGTTTTTGCACACCTCCTTTCATGAGCTCTTGACCAGGCGCACGCTTAAAAACGGTGATTTCATCGGCGTCAAAGTCTATCCCCCACTGGGTTTCGATCCCACCCCGGACGGCAAAGAACTGGTAAGCGTGTTGTTCGACTTTTGCGTAGAGAACGAAATACCCGTCACCAGTCATTGCAGCGACCTGGGTTTCAATGCCGACACCGCTTTCCTGAAAAAAACCGATCCGGCCCGCTGGCGAGCAGTGTTGGAAGACAAGCGCTGGCATGACCTCCGGCTCAACCTGGCCCACGCGGGCGGGAAAATCGAGTCCCGGCATGCTCGCGGGTGGTCAAACACCATATTCGACCTGATGAACGCGTATCCCAATGTCTATGCGGACCTTTCATTCATAGCCGACGACAAACATGAAATGAAGAAACTGTATAAGACGCTTAAGGGCGCCGCCGGCGGCCTTTCCGGTAAAATACTTTTCGGCACCGACTTTTCCATTGTGCTCTTGAAAACCGACGGCCTGGAGCAGTATCTAGCGGACGCCATACGCAACCTGACTGTTGCGGGGTTTACCGAATATTCTTCCGTTAATGTGGCCAGGTTTCTCGGGCCGAAAATTGTGGGAAAACTGCCTTTCAAGTATCCGCTGTATCCAGGCTGCATCAGTTCTAACAAAAAGGAGCTGGTGAAATCCACCAGTTTCCTTTGAGAATGCACCAGCTGCGGGCCGCTTGCGGGAAAAACCGGTAGCATTATTGACCGGTTACATATATGGAATTAGCCATACCGTAAGTGCCACCGGATAGCTCAGTCCTCCTGGTCCCCACCCAATAGCAGGGAGTATACTGTGAGGTGGTTCCAAAGCCTCCCGCCGTATAGACTGTTCCTCTCACCACGGAAATGGACTTGGCCTCGGAGCTCTTACCGCTGGGCACTGATAAGTTGGTCCGGCTCGTCCCCCTCCAATAACAGGCCGTGTCTTGGGATGTCTTGTCGCTATAGTACCATCCGGCCGTATAGGCTATCCCGTTATATATATAAATGGAACTGGCAATAGAGCCTGACAGGTCCGTCCTTTGGGTCCCTCTCCAGTAACAGGCCACATTTTGTGATGTTTTGCTGTTATAGTACCATCCGGCCGTATAGACTATTCCTTTGTATACGTATATGGAGGTAGCATAAGCGCTATAGCCATTACTGGGTAAGGTGGTCCTGCTGGTACCTCTCCAATAACAGGCATATATGGTCCCATTTTTTGTATAACTGCCCGCTAGATAGGGCACTTCATCGTAGACATATATGGATTCAGCTTTTGTACCGGATAAGTTTGTCCTTTTTTTATAAGTCCAGTAACAGGCATATGATAAATTACGCCAGGTTCCGGCCGTATAGATGCCTCCATTATAGTCTATAGAGGTGGCCAGGGAATCAAATCCGTCACTGGGCAAGGCGTAGAGAACGCCGTTCCTCCAAAAACAGGCATTGCTTCTACTGTCTTCCCTGAAGGACCCGGCAACGAAGATTGTTGAGCCGCGAACTAATATGGAATTGGCCATATTGCCGGACAAGTTTTTCCGGCTGGTTCCTATCCAGTAACAGGCAATACCTTGCGAGCCGGTATTGTAATAGCCCGCCGTAAAGATTTTCACGGCCGGCGCCCGGGCGGCGCCGCCTTCAACCTCACTCTGCCCGGCGCCGGGGAACCCGCACCCCGCCAGAAGGAGCAGCACCGCCGCTCCCAGCAGAAGCATGGTTTTGGACATGGTTTTCTTACTTTTCATAATTTTCTCCTTTAGAATGGGATTTTTGAGTACCAGGCCAGCGTAGTGTATGGAACGAAGTGTGTCGTCCACGCCAAGCGGCGTGGACCTGAAAATATTTGGATAGATTGGACGTAGGTAAAACTGACATGAAATGCTATGGACCGTGGCTCAAGGCGGCACTTTTCCTGCTATACCGGGGCGGCGGTCGTATGGGAGGCAGGTGCCGCTTGCTTTTGTGGAGTACAAGTCGCGCTTTGGGATGGGAGAGGAGAAGATGAGAGGGGTGACAATTGTTCGCGCGCACGCTGATGAGCGCCTACTGATTTTGAAGTGAATCCAAATATTGCCCGATCTCCTCCCTCATCATTTCTCATCGGTTTTATCGTTGTTACCCCCTCCGTTTCATTAGTCTTTACTCTCCCACCATCTCGGCAATCTCCGTCCGGCCCCTGCCTACGGGGCCGCCGGAATAAATTTTCAGATAGAAATATGGCGTCT
>CAYQRT010000025.1:0-5027 GCA_964419695.1 uncultured Spirochaetaceae bacterium
GAAGGGCGTGGTTCTTCTGCGGCATGGGCGCGCCCCAGAATCCCATCACCATGTCCCCCACGTACTTGTCCAGGGTGCCGTGGTAGTCAATAAGAATGTTGGTCATCTCGGTCAGGTAAAGATTCAGGTGGTTGACCAGCGCTTGCGGGGTCATGGTCTCCGACAGGGAGGTGAAGCCGCGAATGTCGGAAAAGAGAACGGAAATCTCCTTGTCCACGCCGCCCAGTTCCGGGGGATTTACCAGGAGCTGTTCCACCACCTGGGGGTTTACGTACTTGGCGAACATGCCCTTGATGCGCCGCTTATCCTGCTCCTCGAATATGACCCGGTAGGCGACGATGATGAGATACGTGAAAAACATGCCGAAAAGCGGGGCGGAGAAGTTGAGGAAAATGTTACGCGCGTCGAACAACTGGATCACAACGAAGAAATACACCACCACGTGCCAAAAGGTGATGACCAGCGACAACAGGGGCGAACAGCGGGAGCTGATGACCGCCGTGAGCATGACGGCAAAAAGGATGATGGCCAGGGTCACCCACAGGGGAGGTTCGACGATGTAGTTTTCCATGAGGATGGTGTTGAGGGCGTTGGCGTGGATTTCTCCCCCGAACATGAGGCCGAAGGGGGTGGTTTTCTCGTCCGCCGCCATGCCCGACGAGTAGGCGCAGACGATGGCGATCTTGTTCTGCAGGCCGGCCCACAGGCTCCGTTCGTCCACGGGCGCATCCGGGGGGGGAATGCGCTCCGGGTCCGCGAACCGTTCAAAGGAGAGCACCTCGTAGGTATGGGAGGTGACCGAGCTGGCCCCCATGAAATTGATGCGCATCATGCCCTGGTCGTCGATGGGGATGCGGATCTCGGACACGGGACGGCCGTGGCGCTCCAGCCGGTGCCAGCCGCCCCGGGGTTTGTCCACTTCAGTCATGTCCAGCTCGTATACCTCGGGAGCGGGTATCCGGATGTATTCGCCGTAGCGCATCTCCACGTCCGAGGGTTTTTTATGGTAGTACTCAAGCGCCAGGGAGAGGACGATGGAGGGCACGAAGTAGTCCCTGAATTTGCGGAGGCGGGTCATACCCGATCCCAGTTCGGACGAGTCCACCGGCACGGCCCGCGCTTCCAGCTCCCTTGCCAGCTGTGACGCGCCGTCGCCCGACAAGACCGACTGCAGGTCGATGGCGTGGAACTCGTTCCGCTCCCGGTCCTTCCAGGCGATCCATTCGAAACGGGCGGGATCGACCGTAATGGCCGCCAACCGGCGCTTCAACTCAGGTCCGGTCATGGGTACGTCGTATTCCTGCACCAGGCGCGGGGCGCGCGCGACCAGCCGCGCGTTGCGGTAAATCTGGTCCGAGTCTTCCACGTAGTTGGCGTGCCCGAAGCCGGCGGCCGCGTCCGCCAGGGGCGCCCACGGCACCAGATCGCTCATGAATGTTTCCGCCTTCATCCAGTCTCCGCTCACCGCGGTGACGGTGCCATTTTTGGCGTAGAGCATATCCTGCACCGCGTCGGTATATTCCCTCACCTCCGCATCCATCTCCAGATTCCAGTCCAGCACGTTCTCCAGAAACACGCGTCCGTTCTCGCGGATGCTGTTCCGGAGGATCAAGTCCTGGTCCTGGGTGCTGGGATCGAAGTAGAATATGTCCATGAGCACGGCGCGTTCGCGGTATTCTTCATGCGCGATGCGCGAGGCGGTTTGGAACACCCGGGCCTGGACGCCGCGGGGCCAGGGCCACCGGCCCAGGAAATTGAGGGCCGCCTGATCAATGCCCACGATCACGATATTTCTGGATACGCGCAGGTTCTCGTCGCGGGTGGAGAAAGTGACTCCTTCCTGCATGGAGGCGTCCGAACGGTTGACCGCTTTATAGCGAAAATACTGGTCCAGGAGGCCCTGTTCCATCTGTTTGAAGATGAACCCCTTCTCCTGACTTAAGAAACCGATGACCAGAAATACCGCCAAGCCTATGAAGATGCTTACGTTCTGAATCGTGAAAAACCGAGATTTCTTCCCTTTCGTTTTCATGCGCATCTCCTCCTCGCGCCCGGGGGCGGTATGTATGCGGGTCAGTTGCTGAGCACCCCTTTGTTTTCCAGGTCGATTTTGCGGTTGACGGCGATTTTGGTCCAGTTGCTGGTGGCGAATTCGCTTTCCAGCCGGCTGTAGATCTCTCCGGCTTCCTGGGGCTTGGACTGTTTCTCCAGGATGAACCCGATGGTGATCAGCGCTTCCGGAACGTACAGACTCTCAGAATAGCGGGTCGTCACATAACGGTAGATAAGCAGGGCCGTGTCCTGCGCGTTGGCGGGGCTGGCTCCGTCCAACACCTTGCCGGGAATCAGGGCGGTGATCTCCGGCAGGGAGGGCATGGAGTCGTCGGAAAGCTTCTGATCCTCGTTCTGTATGTCGGCGGCGGCCCGCATCAGGGCCTGGGGCACCAGAATGTTTCCCTCGGCCGCGTCGGCGATGGTGAGCAGGTCCTTGAGAATGGCAAGGTACAGCTCCTTCTTTTTGGCGGCGTCCGCCTCGGCCATCTTGCCTTCATTGATATCCGCGCGCATGAACAGGGCCTGGATGCCGGCGTATTTGTCGGGAAAGGCGGCGGCGCTTTCCTCGATGAGGGTCATCACTTCGCCCTCCAGGACCTTCTTTTTGGCTTCGTCCTGTTCGCCCTGGTACGCGTCCCATTTCTCGTTCAGCGTGTTGTTCTGGATCGCGGACGCTTCGTTATTGCCTCTTCGTATCGCGTCCGCAACGTAATATCCTATCGGAAAAAGAACGACCGCCGCCCCTACAATGAGAAAGACGATCCGGTAGCGGTGGATGACGGAGGCGATCCGTCTTGACATTTTTACTTTGGATTCTTCATGGTGCCTTTCAGCCATGTGCGCTCCTCTTATGTTCATTTCTGTATATTGAGTTCCTTCAACAACCGTGAAAGATACGTGCGTTGAATGCCGAGTTCCTTGGCGGTGGCGGTCTGATTCCACCCGTTTTTTTCCAGCGTCCGCTTGACGAACTGGCCTTTAAACAGGTTGACCGCGTCCTTGAGTGATTTTCCGCGGTAGCGCTCCTCGTCGTTGGGGGAGAGGGAACGGAGGATAAACGACGCGGGGGTGATCCATTCATCCTGGGTGATGACCACCGCGCGTTCCACCGCGTTCTCCAGTTCCCGGACGTTGCCGGGCCAGGAGTGCGACAGGAGCACCTCCATGGCCTCGGACGTGAAGCCGCGTATGTTTTTCTTGACGTCCTTCTTGTAGTTTTCCAGGAAAAACTCCGCCAGCAGGGGGATGTCGTCCTGCCTATCGCGCAGGGGGGGAATGTAAATGGGCAGGACGTTCAAGCGGTAATAAAGATCGGTGCGAAAGCGCTGTTCCTTCACCTCCTGCTCGATGTCCTTGTTGGTGGCGGCGATAATGCGCACGTCGATGTTGACCGGCGTGCTCGAGCCGACCGGCTCAATAGTCCGTTCCTGGAGGACGCGCAGCAGTTTGGCCTGTACACTGAAGGGCAGGTCGCCGATTTCGTCCAGGAAGATGGTACCGCCGTCGGCCATTTCGAACCTTCCCTTGCGATTCTGCAGGGCGTCGGTGAAGGCGCCCTTGACGTGTCCGAACAGCTCGCTTTCCAGAAGCGTTTCCGACAGAGACGGGCAGTTGACCCGCACGAAGGGCATATCCTTGCGCGGGCTCGACAGGTGGATCTGCTCCGCGAAAAGCTCCTTGCCCGATCCGCTTTCTCCCAAAAGCAGGACGGACGAATCGGTCATGGCGGCCTTGCGGGCGATTTCCAGTTTTTCCAGGATGGCGCGGCTCTTGCCCACAAAGGGGTGATAGCCCTTTTCAATCTGTATCTGATCGTGGAGTTCGAAGACTTCCTTTTTTATCTTCTGAAACGAGCGCGCGTTTTCGATGGCAATGGCCGCCTGGGTGGCGAAAATTTCAAGCCACTGCAGATCTTCGTCGGAGAAGTTCTTGCCGCCCCGTTTATTGAGAATTTCGATCACGCCCACGCACTTTTCCTTGACCCGCATGGGCACGGCCAGCATGGACTTGGTGGGGAATTTCACCTTCTGGCTGATTTCAGGCGAATACCGCCGGTCGGCCTCCACGTCGTTGACGATGAGCGAGCGGTTTTTCTCGTACACCCACCCGGCGATGCCCTCGCCCCTTTTGAGGGCAAAGCGCTTCACTTCGGTCCCCTTTTCGCCCAGGGCGATCTCAAAGTACAACATCTTGTCTTCAGGATTTTCGAGAATGAGCGATGAAGCTTCCCCCTCGGTCAGGCGGGTGGCCGATTCAATGATGCGCGTCAACAGGACGCGGATGTCCTCGTAGTTCGAGTTGATGAGCGTGTTTATCTCAATGAGGGTTTCGAGTTTTTTGGTGTTGATATGGTCAAGATTCAACATGCCGCCGCACGCACCGTTTCCCCGGAATCACAGGGGCCGCCTGCGCCGCTTGCCCGTACCGTTCCGCTTTCCGACCGGGAGATTCGGGTATACTCCATAGACAAATTCATTATAATCGGAACGACCGATAATTTTAAAATTGTTGGTCGCCCTTTCCCTTTATTCCTCGTTGTCCTTGTCCTTGAGAAAATCGGCGAAGGTCGCCCGATCCTCGGGATTCTCCTCGTCATGGAGATATTTGCCCATTTCTTCCGTATGCACCCGGCGCACGTACTCGCGCAACGAGAGGGAAAGCCGCTTCCGCTTGGCGCTCAATTCCTCCACGATGGCCTTGACCATGTCGCCCGGCTTGTAGCGCGCGGCCACTTCCTCGAACGATTCGGCGCCCTGATCAAACATGTTGCGGCGGGGGATGAAACCTTCCAGGTCGCCCTGGACCTTGACCGTCATGCCCGCTTCCTTGACCTCCACCACCGTGGCCTCGATCACGCTCCCGCGATCGAAGACCGCTTCCAGCGCGGACCAGGGATCGTCGCCCAACTGTTTGATGCCCAGACGCACGCGACGGTCTTCGCTGTGATAGCACAGGTAAGTCAGCTGCGCAGC
>CAYQRT010000025.1:5037-10989 GCA_964419695.1 uncultured Spirochaetaceae bacterium
CATGATCATAACGTCGATCTCATCGCCTACTTTGAGCACCTCTTCCGGGCTCTTGATCTTCTGGGTCCAGGAGATGTCATCCACGTGCAGAAAGCCGTCGATCCCCTCTTCAATCTCGAAGAAGGCGCCTGTGTTGGACAGGTTCTTGACCGTGCGCTTGATCACCGACTTCACCGGGTAGCGCTGGTCCAGATCGTCCCAGGGATTGGCCAGTACGTGTTTGAAGCTTAAAGAGACCTTTTCCCGTTCCATGTCGTAGTTGAGTATCTTCACCTGGATGGTATCGCCCACCTTGAAGACTTCCTTGGGATGGCGTACGCGCTTGACCCAGGAGAGCTCGGACACGTGCACCAGGCCCTCGATGCCGCTTTCCAGTTCGACAAAAGCGCCGAAGTCCGTGAGGCGGAGGACCGTGCCGGTCACGATGTCGCCCACGTGATACCGTTCGTCGAAGGTGTGCCAAGGATTTTCGGAAAGATCCTTGAGACTCAGGTTTATTTTTTTGTTTTCATGGTCAATGTGCTTGAGCATCACCTTGACATGATCGCCCTTTTTTACGAAATCGCGCGGCTTGTTGACGCGCCCCCAGCTCATGTCGTTGAGGTGCAGCAGTCCGTCGAAACCGCCCAGATCGATGAAGGCGCCGAAGGCGGTGATGTTTTTAACCGTGCCTTCCACGATATCGCCCTCCACCCGCTGGGCGAAGAAATCATCCCGCTTCTGGTTATGTTCGTCCTGCAGCAGGCTGCGGCGGGAGAGCACCAGGCTCTTGCGGTTGCCGCTGTGGTACTGTTCTATGTAGAAATTGGCCGTGAGGCCGATGTATTTATCTTCTTCGGTGACCCGTTCCACGTCAATTTTGGAAATGGGAATGAAGGCGGGGATGGATCCCTCCACCAGGGCCTCGAAGCCTCCCTTGATGGCTTTGACGACCTTGGCTTCCACCGGCGTCTTTTCCCGGTAGGCGCGGGATATCTTTTTCCACAAGAGAATGTCGTCGGCCCGTCTCTTGGAGACTACCACCTGGCCGTTCCGGCCCTCCTTGTACAGGAGGAGTACGTCCACCGTGTCGTGCATCTTGGGCATGACCTTGAATTCCTGGACCGGTATCTTGCCTTCCGATTTATAGCCCACGTCCACGAAGACGAATTCCGGGCTGATCTCTATGACCCGTCCCTGAATGAGCTGGCCTTCTTCAATTTTCTCCACGGCCTTGAGGTATTCTTCCTGCAACGCGCGCTGCTGAAGTTTTTCTTTCTCCGTTTTTTGATTTTCTTCCGGCTCGTTCATTGCGGAGATCTCATGTTCGTCGCTTTTATCGCTCATGATACCAACTTGCACCTTTCCCTCTATCATGATTCAAAAAAATACTTAAGCCGGCGACCACCGGTCTCTCCTTCCGTGCCTCGTCGGCGAGGCCGACTGCTCGGACGGACCGGCCTGCTCGTCATGCACGCAAGCTTAATTCAGGAGTAAGGAAATACGTCTGAGAAATCAGCGCCCCTTGTATCCCAAAGATAATTATCTGTATTGACTTTTTTCCGTTCCGCGGCCTTTTCCCTTCCATAGGTAGTCGGGCGTGGAGACGTAACTTTCATTTAATCTCTCACAAACTTGAAGACTGGTCAAGTCCTGGCCGTTTTTTTTACCCCACCGGACGGTGGGGAGCCTGGAGGAGATTCTCCTCATTTATCGAAAATCACGTGTCCGCCTCATCCGGGACGCGTGACTCAACGCGGAGGAACCAGGCCACTTCATCTTCGGTCAGATGGCGGAACCTTCCGGGTGAAATACCATCCAGCTTTACGCAACCGACGCGTATTCGGCATAACCGGCGGATTTTCACATTGAAATACGCGCAGGCTCTACGGATTTCCCTGTTTTTCCCCTGAGTGAGCGTCAGGCGCACCCGGATCGGTGATTCCCGCGTAAATGATTTCAAGCGCACCACGTCACCGTCCAGGGGGATTCCCCGGCAGTACTCGTTTAGCTGTTGATCAAAAAGAGCTGTTTCGGTTTCCAGCCTATATTCCTTCTCAATTTCCGTGGAAGGATGCATGACAATGTGCCCAAAATCACCGTCATTTGTATAAAAAATCAGACCACTTGACATGAAATCCAGGCGTCCCACGTGAAAAATTCCCGGACGCAGCGGTTCCGGCAGCAGGTCAATGACCTTGGGACGATTTCGTTCGTCCTTTTGGGTACAAAGCACGCCCACCGGTTTATGCACGGCCAGATAGGTTAAGGACGAGAGGGGCTTTACCGGGCGGCCGTCGCAGGTAACATGATCATCCGGGGATACTTTGGCACCCATGGCGGTAATCGTCACCCCGTTGACAGCGACCCTTCCTTCCCGGATGAGTTGTTCCGCCGCCCGGCGGGAGGCGATACCCGCTTTGGCTATCAAGACCTGTAGTCGCATGCGAGCTTTTCCTAACGCAGCCGGAAGCGTTCGGTCTCCACTTCGTCCAGCTTGGGCAGATCGGAGATGCTGGACAGCTTGAAGTACATGAGGAATTCCTTGGTGGTGCCGTATTGAACCGGCTTGCCCGGCACGTCCTTCTTGCCCACTTCCTTAACCAGGGTGCGGGAATGGAGGAGACGGATCATGGCGTCCGCGGATACGCCGCGTATGCTTTCGATCTCCGCCCTGGTCACCGGTTGGGAATAGGCGATGATGGCCAGGGTTTCCAGGGCCGCCTTGGAGAGACGCGCTTCCTGATGCTTGCCGTAGTGGGGGCGCAGAAGCTCCATCAGATCCTTTTTGGGCGTGAAGAGGTATCCGCCCGCCACCATGATGAGCTCCAGGCCGTGATCGGGAGTCGCGTAGAGATCCGTCAACTTCTTGAGAGCGTCGGTGACTTCCGGTCCGGTCAGCCCGCTGGCCCTGGCTAAAAATTCCTTGTTCCGCGGTTCGTTTTCCAAAAAGAGGATGGCTTCAACCAATGCCGTCTGTTTTTCCACAATATCCATTCAATTCTTCCGTTTTCCTTGCTGCATGTTCCCTCCCCGACTAGGGAGCACGGTCTTGTTTACCTTCCCGCCGCTCAGCCGGGAGCCTCCGCCGCCGCGTTTTCCTCCGCCGGTTCGGCCGCGCCGAACGCGGACAATGGCGGCCCTTCGTATTTCCTTATACGGATGTCGCCGAAGAGCTTGTTCTGGAAAATAACGATCTCCTTGAACTTCACCATTTCCAGGAGGGCGAAGAAGGCGCAGATGAGGTCGAGGATGGTCCGGTGCCGCGCCAGCACGTCGGTGAACATGAACTCGTTGTGCTCCTCCAGCAGTTCCCGGATATAGGTCAATTTTTCATTGATCGTGACCTCTTCATAGAGGTCGATGATCCGTTCCGATGAAAGTTGCTTGAGAATACCGGAAAAAGTCTGAACCAGGTCCCAGATGTCGATCTCCTGCCAGATATCCTCCTCGGCAAAGGGCAGACAGTTTTGTGAGGCCTGGCGGTTGAGGAGCCAGGATGATTCGTTCTCCCTTTCCGCAATCAGTTCCGACAGTTTCTTAAACTGCTGGTATTCGATCAGCCTGTCGACCAGCTCCCGGCGCGGGTCCTCCAGTTCGTCCGACAGGTCGACGGGCAGCGGCAGGAGCATCTTCGACTTGATAAAGAGGAGGGTGGCGGCCATGAGGTAAAATTCGGTCAACCCGTCCAGCTCTATTTTGGCGGCGTAGGAAAGATACTCGAGATACTGCTCCGTGATACGGGCGATGGGGATGTCATAGATATTGATCTCCTGTTTCTTGATAAGGAAGAGGAGCAAATCCAGCGGACCGTCGAAATCGCCTATATGAAATTTGGTTTCTTCCATCATTTACTTCTACATGCGGGAATGATACCCCGGGAGGTCTGTCGCCAGGGGGCGCAGGGAACGCATAGTATAGCGGGAGCAAGCGTGAAAGTAAACTCCCCCGGCGGCCCGGTCCAGCAGTTTCCAATACGCCACCCCGTTTTCAGGATTTACGGCCCGGGGCGCCAATTCCAAAAGGGGAAGCAGGGCGAAGCGGCGTTCTTCCAGACGCGGATGGGGAATGACCAATCGCGGGCCGTGCACAATCCGGTCCCCGTAAAGCAGAATGTCGATATCGATGGGCCGCGGACCGTTAAGACGGCTCCGGCGTCTACCCAAAGACCGCTCAATGCTTTTTATGGCGCTCAGCAGCACCAGCGGTGAACGCGTCGACAGCCCCACGGCTGCTACGTTGAGGAAGGCCGGTTGCCGGAGAAAATACAAGGGTTCGGTTTCGTAAACACGGGAAGCGGACAGTCTCCGGCAGACACGATCCAACCGCCTGAGCGCCGCCTCGATGTTGGCCAGGCGATCGCCCTGATTCGACCCTAAAGAAAAAAACACCCGTTCGTTCACGCTGTTCCCCGAATGGCAGGCGGACCTTCCCCGCGGCCAGTCCGGCGCCTGAGTCGTCCCCCGGTCGGCGTCCCTTCAGGGAACAACCTCATGGGCCGCCCCCGCCCCGGATTCAAGCCCCTCCGGTGGCGGCCGGCTCCGTCGCGTCCTCGGCCGAGTCCTCCTGAGGTTTCTGGTTCTTGGCCGCCTCATCGGGCTGGGGAAAGAGGATGGCTTTAATTTTTTTCTCAACGTCGGCGAAAATATCGGGATTACTTTCCAGAAACAGCTTGGCGTTTTCCCGGCCCTGACCGATTTTATCGGACCCGAACGAATACCAACTGCCGGTTTTGGAAATGATATTATGTTCCACCGCCGCGTCGAGCAGGCTGCCCGTGGCGGAGATTCCCTTACCGAAAATGATTTCAATCTCCACTTTGCGGAAGGGAGGGGCCACCTTGTTCTTGGCCACCTTGACGCGCACGCGGTTGCCGACCGCCTTGTCCTCGCCCAGCGAGATGGTCTCTATGCGCCTTACTTCCAACCGGATGGAGGAATAGAATTTAAGCGCGTTGCCGCCCGTGGTTGTCTCGGGATTGCCGAACATGACGCCGATTTTCATGCGGATCTGGTTGATAAAAATGAGGCAGGTCCCGGATTTGGAGATGGTCCCGGTGAGCTTGCGCAAGGCCTGGCTCATGAGGCGGGCCTGCAGGCCCATGTGACTGTCGCCCATATCCCCTTCAATTTCCGCGCGCGGCGTGAGGGCGGCCACCGAGTCCACCACGATGATGTCCACCCCGCCGGAGCGGATGAGCTGGTCGGCGATCTCCAGGGCCTGCTCCCCGTTATCCGGTTGGGACACCCACAACTCGTCAATGTTCACTCCCAGGCCCTCGGCGTACACCGGGTCCATGGCGTGTTCGGCGTCGATAAAAGCCGCGATCCCGCCCAGTTTCTGCGCCTCGGCGATGGCGTGCAGGGCGAGTGTGGTTTTGCCCGACGATTCCGGACCGTAAATCTCAATTACCCGGCCGCGCGGGTACCCACCCAGGCCCAGGGCGTAATCGAGCAAAATGGATCCCGAGGGAATCACCTTGAGGTTGGCCCGCGGACTCCCCTCCCCCAGCTTCATGATGGATCCCTTGCCGAATTGTTTTTCAATCTGCAGCCGGGCCGATTCCAGGGCCTGTAGTTTTCCCTTGACCTGCCCCGTTTCTTTACCGGAATTTTGCGTTGATTTTGCCGCCATATGATCATGCCCCTTTCGCTGTATGTGTCATGTGGATCTTCCGGGCCGGCTCTCATCTTCATGGATGCGCTCCCGGTGCTCCATGTAATAGATACGGCCGGAGTGTTCTGCTGCTTGTAAAAAACGATCATAACCCCTGATATTTTTGTGGTCAAGGCCCGCTTCCCGGACCGCCTGATCAGCTTTTTCTATCGGCGTCCGATAATGAGGACAGACATGAAATGGTGCCTGCTAGCGACCTTGTGTACATTCCTCAGCGCGTTTTCGGCCGACGCGGATCCGGCGGCGTATATTCTATCCAGTGATCGACGATCCAACCCCGATATCATCGGCCTCATG
>CAYQRT010000025.1:11089-17479 GCA_964419695.1 uncultured Spirochaetaceae bacterium
CCTGGAGCAGTATGAGAGCCCGGACCTGCGGTCGGTCTGTCTCAGCCTGGCCGGCCGCAGCGGCGACCCGTCATTCTTTGCCTTGCTGGCCCGCCGGGGGGAAACCCTGGCCGCCCGCCTGTCCCGCACCCGGGGTCTGCTCACCCCGCCCGAATATGAGGAGATCCTGATATTTCTAGAGATGGCGGCAAGACTTAAACTGGCCGCGTTTCGTTATCCGGTGCTGGAAATCGCCCGCTTTGCGGCCGACCGCCGGGTGGTGGAACGCGCGCGTGAGGTGCTAGCTGGTCTGCATTGAATCGGCCCGGCCCGTGCTGGCCTCGTGCACGGCCGTGCTGCCCTTTTCCCGCGATACCACGATCTTCTTGCTGCGCGGGTGATTGAACAGGTGCGTGGCCACCTCGGCCAGTACCTCTTTTTCAAACGTGCGTTCCAGGTTGCGCACGCCGTACTTTCGGCTGAACCCGCGTTCCAACACGTATTCCACAAAGAGCGGATCCAGGGCGAGCTCGATGCCCTTTTTGGCAAAGGTCTTGATCGCCCGGCTGACGATCAATTCATTTAGGATACGGCGGGCCGTGTCCTTGCCGATGGGATCAAAACGGATGATGTCATCGATGCGGTTGACGAACTCCGACGGGAAAAATGACGCGAGGTCGGGCGGGCGCCGTTCACCCGAGACGTCGAATCCGATGCCGCCATCATCCAGGCAGCCCGCATTGCTCGTCATGATGACGGTCACGTTGGAGAAGAATATTTCCCGGCCCTTGGTGTCCGTAATCCTGCCCTCCTCGAAGATTTCCAGAAAAAGCTTGAGCACATCGGGATGAGCTTTTTCGATCTCGTCCAGCAGGAGGAGCGATGACGGGTGCTCGAGAATGGTCCTCGAAAAAAACGGCACGTCGTCATGGCCCACGTAGCCCGGCGGCGAACCGATGAGTTTGGCCACGGCGTGCGGCTCCGAGAATTCCGCCATGTTGAGCACCAGGCATTTCTCCTGCGCCCCGAAGAGAAACTGCGCCAGCTGCTTGGCGAGCCAGGTTTTGCCCACGCCCGTGGGACCGGAAAAAAACAACACCCCGTCCGGCTGTTCCGGACGCAGGTCGATTTTTCGTTTGGTAAGGCGTACCAGCCGCGCGGTCCGGTCCACGGCCTCGTCCTGACCGTAGACCCGGGCCTTGAGAAAAGCCTCCATCTGCAGCAGACGCCGGCCCTGGTCCTCGTCCGTTTCCAGGAATTTCATACCCACGAATTCGCCGATCACGTTCTTGACCGTAACATCATCCAACACCTTTTTCCCGTCCAGCGCCGCGCGGGAACAGGCGTTTTCCAGGGCATCGATCGCCTTGTCGGGAAAAACGCGGTTCTTGATCTCCTCACCCGCCAGGTCCACGATGAGCTCCAACAGGCCGTCGTCGATGGTCAAACCATAATGTCTTGAAACGCGCGGCCGCAGACTGCGGAGGATGGCCAATGAGGCCGACCGGTCCAGTTCCTCTATGTGAACGGGATAAAACCGCCGAAGAAAGGCCTGGTCCTTGACGAAGTGCTTGTTGTATTCCTCCGTGGTGGTGGCGCCGATGCAGTGCAGTTCGCCGCGGGCCAGGGCGGGTTTCAGAATGTTGGCCGCGTCCAGGCTGCCGTCGATGGTCTCTCCCGCGCCGAGTACCGTGTGAATCTCGTCGATGAAAAGAATGATGTCTTCGTTGTGGGACACTTCCTCCACGATCCGGCCCAGGCGTTTTTCAAAATCACCCCGAAATTGAGTGCCCGCCACCAGCATTCCCATGTTCACTTCCAGGATCTCCTTGTTCCGGAAATAGGGGGGCACCTCGCCCCGGGCGATCTGGCGGGCAATGCCCTCCACCACCGCGGTCTTGCCCACGCCGGCGCGTCCGACAACGATGGGATTGTTTTTCTTTATTTTCATGAGGACTTCCAGGATCGCGCGTATTTCCCTCTCCCGGCCCAAAACGTCAAACAGCTTTCCCTCCCGTGCCATCCGCGTGATGTTCCGCCCGAATTTTTCGGTATAATACTGCACCTCCGGTCTTTCCCGATAACTGGAGACCGCGTCCGCGGGGGGCTGCGCCTCCGCCACTGCGGATTCTTTATCCCCGGTCTCCAGTTGGGCGTTGACTGACTCGGTGGTGTAATACGTTTCGGCCGCCAGATCGCTTTCCGCCAGGGGCGCCGCCCCCGTCACTTCCCCGGAAAAATCATGGTCCAAACGGTAGAGCTCCTGGGCGGCGTTCTCATATCCGGGGTCCACGGCCAGGGTTTTGACGAACAGGGCGCGGGCCTTGCCGTACTCTTCGAAACAGAGAAACACCAGACCCATGTTGTACAGGGCGAACACATACCGCGGGTCTATCTCCAGGGCGCGGGCGTAATAGTAGGCCGCTTTGCGGTAACGGCGTTCGTCGAAATAGACAATGCCCATTTTATTGAGGGCGGGCACGTAGCGGGGATCACATTCCAGGGCTTTCTGCAGATGGGTGATGGCGGCGTCGTCGTCTCCGCGCTTTTTGGCGATGATGGACATGTTGAAGTAAGGAAACTTGTAATGAGGATTAAGCGCTATGGCCCGATCGAAACAGCGGGCCGCGTCTTCGTATTCGTTTTTATCCAAATGATACAGTCCCAGTTCATTGAGCGCGGGGTAGTAATCGGGATTTATGTCCAGGGTTTGGTCGAACCAGGTCTTGGCCTCCTCCACCTTGACCTGATCATCGGGCCACTGGTGCCGCACCGACAGTCCGATATTGAAATAAGCCCAATAGAATTCCGGCTGCAGCTCTATGGCCCGTCGGTAGCAGTCGATGGCCGGGAGGTATTGCTTCCGGTCGTAATGGAGGTTGCCCAGGTCGTTCCAGGTGTTGACGTCGTCGCCGGCCGCGGCCAGACTTCGTTCGAAAAAATCGACCGCCGCCTCAATCTTGTCCCGCGCCAGGGCGATGCGGGCCAGCTTTTGCAGGCTGGCCGCGTGCCGGGGATCGCCGGCCAATATCTGAAGGTATATCCGTTCGGCCCGTTCGTAATCGTTCTTGAAAAAAAGTTGATTGGCGTCTTCCAGAAGTTTGTCGACGTCTATTCCCATTCCCATCCCCGCGTACCGATTTTGGCTGCCGCGCGGTCCGTGGCCCGCTCGCCGGCGGCGCTCCTGACGGTCCGCCATTCCTATCTTGAGTATATGAGATGGACCTGTCGGTTAGCAAAGAATTTTTATAAGGGAGGAGCGCGTCCCGCGAGGGCGAAAAGAGACGTATCAGCCCCCTGGCCACGAAGGTATAGGGCAACGACATTATAGACACTCGGACGTAATTCAGATTTCGTGAATATAGAAAAATGGACGCGGCCGCGGACGCCTCAGGAACCGGACGATGAGGCGGCGATGAGGGTGCGCAGGGCTCTCAGAGGATCTTTTTCGTTTTTGGAAAGCCGTCGCGCCAGGCGGATAAAGAGGGGCAGATCGCGGCCGCACAGGGTGAACAACTCCTCCATTTCCCGTGATTTTTCCGTGTAGTTCATATAGGTCATGATGACGGCGTTGTTAATCTCCCTGTCGACCATCTTGCGATAATAGGGCGTAAGGTATTTTTGATCATACGTACCGGTGAACTCGCTCTTCCATTCGCTGATAATCCCGGCCTTGCCGGCGGCCGTATCGTCCGCCGATTGTGCTCCTTGGTAGATGGCGTCCAGACGTTCGTGTAATTCTTGCATGGCCTGCGCATAGGCCTTGCGGTCGTGCTCCAGGGCCAGGGCGGTCCGGTACTCCTCCGTGTCCTCTCCCCCCTGCCGGTGTATATACAGGCGCATGCCCTCTTGTCCCACGAATGAGGCCAGATTCTCATTGAAAGTGGCCTGGTTGTCGAGAAAGACGGTGGCGTGCGTCTGTTCGTGCAGAATGAGTTCCGCCAACGCGAAATGCGGATAGGAACCCATAAAGGAGAATACGGGATCCTGCAGCATACCCAGGGTGCTGAAGGCGTCCACCCGGCGGACAAAGACGTCATAGCCCCGCCCGCGCAGGGCGGACGCCTCGTCTTCCGCTTCCCCGTCATTGAGAAAACCCTGGTAGGGCAGCAGGCCCACGAACGGATAATCCCAGAAATATTGCTTGAACGACAACGCCTCACAAGCCGAGACCACGGACGCCAGGTACCCACGGCTGAGACGGATGTATTTCGTGTAATTGCCGTTTTCCGCCAGGCCCAGATCCGCGACCGCGAAATTCTTTATTTCTTTCACCCGCAGAAGCAGGGTGCGTTCCCGGGGGGAAAGGTCCTCCCGTGCGAGCAGCTGGTCGATGTCCCGGGCCGATGAATAAATGTCGAGCAGGGCCACTCCCTGGCGGACGTAATAGCATTGAAAACAGAGGGAGCAGACGAGAAGAATGAAAATGGTAATGGAGATTTTTTTCATCCAGCCGACTCCCCGGCGTCCCCTGGCTCGGCGCGGCGCCCGGTTGCGATCGGGTAGCGCGCGCATGTCGCGTGCCCCCCGGGAACGGTGCGCGAACCGCCCGCTACACCTTCTGATAGAGGAATTTCCATTGGCCCGTCTCCTCATCAAGGGTCATATCCTGGAAAACCGCGGGATACTCGCGTTGAAGCACGCGGGCGATCGCCCCCACCACCTGACGGATCTCTTCCTCGGCCCCCGGCGCGGTCCTGGCGGCGATGATGTGCCGGAACGCGCGCAGGTTGCCGGTGACCATGATGGTGGTGCCCAGTCCCGTGGGAGCCAGGCGGCGGAAGAGCGACGTCAACTCCTTCTTGGTTTTAAACTCCTGGATATCATGTATGTCGAAAATACGGGCCAGGTCCTTCTGGACCGTCTCCAGATACTCCACCACGTCCTGGAACTTTTTTTCCGCCGCCGGATGTCCGGCCAGCGCCTTGGGAAACCAGAACCCCAGATTGTCGAGACGAACATAGCGCAGACTCTCCTGGCTGTAGGCCATACCCGACCGGTGCCGCACCAACTCGTGGGTGAAAACCCGGGAGACGTCCTTAAGAATGAAGGTCACGGAAACGTGTTCGAGTACCGAGCCGTGCTCATGGGAAAGAATGTTCTTTATGTACGCCCGTCGATCATTGCGCACCCGTTCCACGTTGGGATTGGTCCCTTCCGGTTTCTCCGGATCGTACGCCTGCCAGCTCCGGTAGCAGATACGCCCGGCGGCCTCAATGAGGTTCTCCCCTCCCGGGGCCCGGCTGTCCGGCCGCCAGTCCGGATTACCGATCGATTCGATATATGCCATCAGGTTCTCCGCCATAAGCTCGGTGCGGGCGATGAGAAACACCTGCGGCGCGCCTATTTTTCGCACGCGGCACACCTCCTCCAATAACGTCTTGCGTCTGATGACGAGTGTATCATACTCGGTACGTTTACGGAACCGGGAGAGGACAGCCCGCCTGCGATGGCGGCGTATATATTATCCCGTCTGTTTGAGCGAATCGCAATCTTCAGGGCACTCCGTTCGGTTTGCGGAATATTTGGCGCGAATTTGGCCAGGCCCGGGATTATCTATATATTAACACTGATATGAAAACTTTAGGTGAAAACCCGGCTTTTGCCTATTTGGGCGGCGGTTGCTTCTGGTGCCTGGAGGCGGTTTTCAAGGAGCGTCATGGCGTGGTCTCGGTGGTTTCCGGCTATGCCGGCGGACACTCGGACAAGCCCACCTATGAGGCGGTCTGTCGCGGCGACACCGGGCACGCGGAGATGGTGCGGATCGCCTATGATCCGGAACGCATGTCATACGCCGCCCTGCTCGAAGTGTTTTTCCACGCCCACGATCCCACCACCCTTAACCAGCAGGGAGCGGATGTGGGCACCCAGTATCGGTCCATTATTCTCTACACCAGCGAGGAGGAACGATTGACGGCCCGGCAGGCCATGGAGGAGGCCGCTTCGGCATATGGTCGTCAGGTGGTGACCGAACTCAAGCCCTTGGCTGCTTTCCATGAAGCGGAGGAGTACCACCAGGACTATTACCGGAAGAATCCGCACCAGGGGTATTGCCGGGCGGTTATCCGACCTAAAATGATCAAACTGGGTTTTGAGTAAATGGGTCGACGGAGTCGCCGGTGGGAACGGACGCTAAAACAGGCCCAGGCGGGCCCCCAGGCCAAAGTACACATAGCCGTCAAAGACGTAGCCGGCCTTGAGGAAAATATTGTTGATCGTACCCCAGCCTACCTTGACGCCGGCGTCGGGCAGCAGGCGGAAGCTGAAGTCATCACCGTAGAGCATTCCGCCATTAAGAGCGGCCTCACCGTTATAGGAGGCTCCCCCGAATATTTGGGCGTTGAAACCTGAAAAAAAAGCGGCGAGGCAGAGGTGCATCTGACAACCACCCCGGACATGGCAGCAGACGAT
>CAYQRT010000026.1:0-15411 GCA_964419695.1 uncultured Spirochaetaceae bacterium
GCCGGAGGGACAGGATGTATCAGTTCACCCTGGCGGGAGACCGCGTGCGCTGCGCCATCATCCACGCCACCAAACTGGTGAGCGAAATGCGGGCCAATCACGAAACGGGAGTTTTGGAGACGCTCATTCTGGGATACGGATACCTGGGTGCCCTGTTGTTGAGTTCAACCCTGAAAGGGGCCGAAAGGATCATTCTCGAGATCTCCTGCGACGGTCCGTTGCGCGGTCTCTCGGTCGAGGCCAATGCCTTCGGCGAGGTGCGCGGGTATCTGCGGGTGCAGCGGATCCCCGTAGAGGCCCCGCTGGAGAGTGCGGACCTTTCTCCTTTCTGGGGCAAGGGATTTCTCACCGTCACCCGCCACCTGGAAAGCTCCAAGCACCCCTTCACGGGACAGGTGGAGCTGGGCTCGGGGAGTTTTGCGCTGAACCTGGCTCATTATTCCCTCCAGTCCGAGCAGACGCCTTCTTCCTACTCGCTTTCGGTGCACTTTGACTCCCGGGGCGTGGTGCAAGGAGCGGGGGCCCTGCTGGTCCAGGCGCTCCCCGACGCGGACAATGACCTCCTGGAAGCGCTCGAGCGCAAGGTGACGACGCTGCCCCGGTTGGGCAGGGAGTTTGCGGACGGTGTGACGCCGGAATCATTGGTGCTTTCGTATTTCGGGGAATATGATCCGCGCTTCGTGGGTGAGAAGCGGGTGGAGTTCATGTGCCATTGCAGCCGCGACCGTTTTGTGTCTTCGCTGTCGCTTCTAGGAAGGACAGAATTGGCTGATCTCGTGGAAACCGGCCCCTATCCCCTGGTGCTCACCTGCGTCAATTGCAATACGGCGTATGAGTTCACCCGGGCCGAGATGGAGCGGGCTTTCCCGGGGCTTTAGGGAACGGGAAGCAGTTCGTCCCTGACGGAGAGAAGATCCTGCTGGCGGAAAGGTTTCTGCAGAAAGGCGACACCCCCGGCGAACGGCCAATTCCTTGAGCAGGGTGTCGAGTCGGGCGGGTGACACTCATCCGTCTGGTCCTTGTTATAATCAGGTTTTGAAAGAATATTCAATGAAAGTGTAGTACATGTCCGGGAAAATACTAGAGCACGTGGACAAGAATGTATGACGGTGCGCAGGGAGCGCGGCGCGATCCCTGGCAGGCTGTTGAAAAAGTGGAAGCTTTGTAAACAGCCTGCTAGAGGGGTGAGATCGACTCCCGGCCGGTCGGCTCGGGAAAGACGTAACAGACGGGAATCACCTCGCCCGCCGCGTCGCGCCGGCAGGCAATATTGAGCGTGCGCAGGATGCAATTGACGATCACGCAATCGGCGGCGATGCGACTGCCGTAAATGTATGTATCGCCCTTGATGCGCACCCGGTCGCCGATGACAAGCGGGTGCGCGTCGCTGCCGGTCAGGCGGACGGGCGCCTCTATGCGGCACCCCGCGCCCACGGTGATGTTGCCCCTGAGCACGTCGTCCTTGAGGATGATGGTCCCTTCGCCCACGCGCAGGGTCTGGTGGGGAAAGGCGGAGAGGCGGGCCGACTCACCGACAAAAACACCCTTGCCCAGAATGACGTTGCCCTCCAAACGGGCGCCGCGCTCGATGTGCACGCCTTCGGCCAGGCGCGCGCCGGCTCCCAGCCAGACGCCCGCGCCGATGCCGATGTCCGAGGCCTCCCCGGCTCGGTCGAGTTCGAGGAGGTGTTCCACCACGTCCTCGGCGATGAAGAAGTCGTCCTTGTCGGCGATGGAAATTATCTTGTTCAGCTTTTCGTGGACTTCATCGCGGGCGATGGCGTGCATCTGGCGCAGCACGGCCTTGTCGTTGAACCCGAGCAGGGTTTCCTGGCGCAGGGGAGGGACCCCGGCCACGGACAGGCCTTCCCTGTTGAAGAGATAGATGAGATCGGTGAGGTACATCTCCCCCTGTACGTTTTCATAGCCGAGACGGTCAATCAGCGAGGCCAGGTGTGTACCCCGGAAGGCGTAGAGCCCGGAGTTGTATTCACGCAGTCCCAGCAACCGCTCGCGGGAGAAGGAGTAGGACCGGTCCCGGAAGGACACGGTGTACGGCTTGTCCGGGTCAAGGGCCGCAATGTCTTTGTATTCGATGATCTGGATGATCTTGCCCGTGAGGTCGCCCGAAGGAGTTCCGGCGTCGTCATTGTCCGGCACGCGTAAAATACGTCCGTAGTAGTTTTCAGCCGGGTCGCCCGTATACGTGCCCACCATGACCAGCATGTGCGCCCCGCTGTCAGCGAACGTCTCCCGGAAGGAGCGAACGGTCGGGGTGTCGATCAGTCCCATGTCTCCCGGGAAAACGTACATGTCTCGGTCGGTACCCGCGGCGGCCACGGCAGTCAGGGCCTCCCGTACGGCGTGTCCCGTGCCCTTCTGCTCGGCCTGATAGGCGAAAACGCGACCGGGGAGACCGCCCAGCGCCTCAGCCACCTCCACGGCCTTGATCCCCACGACCACCGCTTGGTTGGGGCTGCCCAGGCCCAGGGCGGCGGCGCGCGCCACGCGCACCACGGTGGGAACGCCCCAGATATGGTGAAGCATTTTGGAACGCCGGCTCTTGATGCGCTGGCCCTGGCCCGCGGCGAGAATAATGGCCGCCGGCGAATGGGCGTCGGTAAAGGCGTCGGACAGCCCGGCCAAATGGGCGCGGACGGCGGCGTCGGTGGTGTCCCGTATCATACTCTCTCTCCCGGGGCCGCGGCGGGCGCGGCGATTGTTATCATCATCATACCGGTCGGATATGAACCCGGCAAGGGCTTCTTCGGGACGCTCCCCCAAGCAGGGTGTTGAAAAAGTGGAACCTTTTCAACAGCTTGCTAGAGAAAAATTTGATTTGCGAATTCCGACTCACTATACTTCACCGTATACCTTAGGTGTAAGGAGGCGGTGTATGGTTCCACAGAGCGACGACCCCCGTTGGCGCGCCTTGCTTGACGGCAGCGTAGCCCACGAGTTTAAAAGCGTCCCCGCCGGTTTGATGGTGTCACGTCTGAAACGCCAGGTGGGAAACGATGGATCAGAGGCCAACTGGGAAAGAAGCATCCAGGAGATGAGGGCCTTCTTCGAAAAATACGAGCATATCACCACCCGCGACCTTACCACCATCTTTTCCTGAAAGGAGCCTACGCATGCTGCGCACTGTCGATATCGCCAAGAAAGAAATTGAAAGCGGGAAACCCCTGCTGCTGGCCGGGACCGAAGAGGTATTGAAAACCTTGCCCCGCGGTAATTGGGTGGGTGGCACCATCCCCTATTTTATGGACAAGGCGGGCGGCGTGATCAGCCGTGATCTGGTGGACGTGACCGAACTCATCGAGCCCGTGGGTCTGGGATTCATCCGCTGGTACGGGCGGGACGAACTCAGGGACCTGCCCGCCAACACCCCCGACCCGGGATTTACTTTTCTCATTCTGCCCGCCGGCAGTCAGGCGCATCTTGAGTACGCCCAGAACGCGCCCAACTATCCGGACATCTTCATGAAACCGGTGGTGGGGTGGATCGCCGGGGTTCTCCTGGATGATCTGGGCAAGGTGACGCCCAAGGCGGTCAATGGGAAAACGGGCGAACTCTCCGACGGCAAGGGCATCGCCATGCACTGCAGCCTGCCCGAGGGTAAAGTCGCTTCCATCGGCATCATCAACATGTTCCACCAAGGGGACGGCGACGTCATCACCTTCCCCACGGAGGGCTTTACGGCCGGGGACTGCCTGGTGAACGGCGAGAAGGCCAATCTGGCGGAGTATATCGTTTCGCGCGCCATCGACACGCAGCTGCCCCTGGTGGCCGATTACTGCGGCACCATGGTCAACGTGAGCATCCAGAACGTGGATGAGAAAAAGAAAGAGGTGGCCCTCTACGCCCCGGTGTTCAAAAGCGTGGAGTATAAATTCGCGGCCCCCCTCGAGGACTATGTCAAAGAGTTCACCACGCGGCTGCAAGGCGAGAGGATTTCCCCCTTTTTCACCTGCAACTGCATCCTCAACTTTCTTTACTCCAAGCTGGAGGGCAAGAAGACCGGTGCCTTCACCGGACCGATCACCTTCGGTGAGATCGCCTATCAACTCTTAAACCAGACACTGGTGTATCTGGAAGTGAAGTAGGCGTTCGCGCCAGGAGACCTTCGCGCCGGGTTCACCGCCACCGTTTGAACATCAGCGCCCGTCCGGTCTATACTCAGCGCGGGTGACATGTGATGAACGCCAGCTGGTTCCGCCGCGCCGTACTTTACCATATCTTCATTGACCGTTTTACCGGATGCACCTCCGCGGAGTGGGAGAAGCCCGTTTTCTGCGGCGGCACCCTGCGCGCCGTGATCGACCGTCTGGACTATCTGAAAGAGCTGGGGGTGGACGCCCTCTACCTCTCCCCCTTCTACGCGGGATCGGCCTACCACGGCTATCATGTCACTGATTTCTACCGCGTTGACCCGCGCTTCGGCACCGAGGAGGATTTTCGGGATCTGGCGGGGGCCGCCCACGATCGGGGACTGCGCGTCATCATTGATTTTGTCCCCAACCACGTCAGCCGCGAGCATCCCTTTTTCCGGGAAGCCCGGGACGATCCCGGCGGCCGCTACGGATCGTGGTTTTTCTTCCGGCGCGGCGGGGGGGAATGCCGCACCTTTCTCAACATGGGCGAACTCCCCCGACTCAATCTCGACCAGCCGCGGGCGCGGGAGCACGTGATCGGGGCCGCCCTTTTCTGGCTGGAGCGGGGGGCCGACGGGCTGCGCGTTGATCACGCGTTGGGCCCCGCCCGCGGTTTTTCCCGCGCCCTCTGCGCCGCGGTAAAACGGGCGCGGCCGGATGCGGTTGTGTTCGCTGAGAACTGGCTGGAGCATCCTCCTCTGCGCTTCCTGAGCGCGGTGGACATTCCCCATAAGTACGCCCGCTTTTTCACCCGCCGTCTCTCCCAGGAACGGCTGCAGCGGGACGGCGTGGGGGTGTTCGACGGCGTGCTCGATTTCTCCGTGCGCGGTCTGCTGGTTGAATGTGTGGCGCACCGCGAGTGGTCGCCGGCCGCGGACGCGGAATTCGCCGTTCGTCTGGCGCGGCATTACCGTCGTTATCCGGAGTCGTTCTTCCTCCCGGCCTTCCTCGACAATCATGACACCAACCGGTTCTATTTCGAGTGCGGCCATGATCGTCGCCGGCTGCTCCGCGGGCTGGAACGGCTCTTGGCGCTGCCGCAGCCGGTTATCCTGTATTACGGGACGGAAACGGGGCTTTCCCAGGAGCGGCCCCTCGATCCGGCCGTGCCCTACGCCGATCTGCAGGCGCGGCGCGTTATGAACTGGGAGACCCCGGACCGGGAGGTGCTCGAGACCGTCAAGGCGCTTATTCGGCTGCGCCGCCGGCGGGGGTGAACGTTCCGCCGGCCGCGTCCGACTGCGCCTAGGGCGGGCGGCGCGTGTCTGTGGAGGGCGATGGGAAAAGGAGGGTGTACAAGTTGAAAACGAGAACAAGAGGGTCTATATTGTATCACTGGAACCCCGACGGGCCGGTGGAAGAGGTCCATTCATCTCCGGCTGAGAACAGGGTCGGCCGGAATTATGTGGTATGACAATGAGAAGACGCCGATATGTGATGACCCTCACGCTGCTCTGCACGACGCTGTGCGTCCTTTCGGCCCAAGAGCCAGCGACCGCCGCGCGGTCATTGGTGCTCTTCTCGTTTTCTCCCGGAGACTCAGGCATTCCGGCTCCGCAACTGGCGGAATGCCAGGACGGCATGCGGCAGGCACTCGTCGATCGGGGAGGGTACCGGGTCGAGGCGCTGGGACAGGCGCTCGCCGCCGCTGACGCCGCCGCGTTGTTTGACCGGCTGAAAGCCCTGCATGAAGTTGGAGCGCAGGACGTGACCGTCGGCGGAGTAATGATACCGGCGGCGGAGGTCGCGAAGCTTCTGGCCGCGGAGGTATGCGTTGTTCCGTGGGTGGCGGCGTTCGCCTCCGAAGAGGAGCAGGCCACGGCGGGAAAACGATACAAGGTACGTTTGAAAACCACCTTTGAGTTTTTCATCCGGGCCGGAGACCTGACCCGGGAGACCCGGACCGTGGAAACAATGGGGTATGATGTCGCAGCCGACCGGGCTTTGGCGGACGCCATCAAGACCATTCTCCCCCAGTTCGTCTATGAGGCGGGATCGCTTCTGGGTGACGAGCGGCAAGCCTCCATCCTGGCGCTCGTCAATGGCGAGGTGTTCGTCGACATGGGATGGAAGCAGGGCGTGGTCTTGGGATCGGAGTTTTCGGTTAAGGGCGCCGCCGCTTCCGCGTCCGGCCGGGAAAAGGCCCTGCTCACGGCTTCCGAGGTGACCGAAGACGTGTCCGTGGGCGTAATCGCCTATGACGACGGGAAGCTTGAAGAAGGCGACGCGGTGGAGGAGATTCCCCGGTTGGGGATCGAATTGACTCCCTACGCCTATGCCTTCATCCCCTGGATCCCGGCCGGACCGGTATCGGCCTACGCGGGATTGCGGGTGACCCTGGCCAAGGGCGTCTATACATTGCGGCCGTTTATCGCCGTGGAGACGCTGGTCTACCCGTTCTCCACCTATCAATGGTGGTTCCCGCTGCGGCCCTTCGTGGGGGCCGAGATCCGGCTGCGTCTGGGCCGGGTGGAACTGGCCGCCCTGCCGATGATCGGCGTGGAGGAGTGGTTCGCGCTGGCGCCCGGCTACACCTCCACCTTTATCGGGTTCGGCCTGCGCGGCGTGGTGCAGGTGGCGTTGCTTGTTTCACGGGACGTGAAGCTGTTCCTGGAAGGCGGGTACGAGTACTGGTTCGGCACCCGGGAAGGTTTTCTTGCAGGCGGCGGAATTTCATTTAAACTGTAGATAAGGAGTCCAAGACCATGACCATAATTATGTTCCGCGGGGCGGCTGCCATGCTTTTCCTGTTTCTGGTTTTCCCCCTGGCCGCGGAACCCGCGTCCGCGCCCGTGCCCCCGGGGGCGCCTGCGGCGGATCGGCGGGAATTTATCGAGCAGTATATCGATAATCTCCTTTATATGGTGTATATCGACGAGAGAATTCAGGTACCGGCCGGCGATGAGTTTCTTTACCGTCGCGCGATAGCCGCCGCCAATGATTATCTGGCGCGGAAGAAGATGGGTGCCGTCGTCCTCGACCAGATTGAGAACCTGCGCCGCGACCACACGGCGCTGGTGGAGGAGGTTCAGGGCGAAAACATGAGTCTGGTGCAGTGGTTGGCGCAGAAACTCAACGCGGACGTCTATATCGTGATCGACGTCCGGGCGCCGGCGGAGAAACGGGGGCGGCAGTATTTCGCCCAGGCCAGCCTCAACCTGAAGGTGATGGAGGCGGCCACGGGCGTGCTCCTGGGTTCCCAGTCCTACAACCAGCTGGACCGCTCGGTCGGCTCCAATGCGGAAACGGCCCGCGGCAACGCGGTCCAGATCTGCGTGTCCCGGATCATGAACGACGTGATCGGCATCGCCCGTTCCACCATGCGCAAGGCCGTGGAGAAGGGCATCCGCTACGAGCTGGTGCTGTTGGGCGCGCAGGACGCGGAGGCCATGCTCGACTTTGTTGAAAAGCTGAAGACCGTCAATGAGGACGTCACCGCCGTGGAGTCCTCGTATCGCAGCGACAGCGAGGCCAAGTATATCGCGTTTTATTTCGGCCCGCCGGCGACGTTCGAGCGTCTGGTGTATTCAATCGCGGAGACAATTCCCGGTCTCGAGGGAATGAAACTCGTGTCCCAGCGGGGCAAGAGTTTCACCTTTACCACGGGGATGTAATGAGGCGTTGCCTCGCATAAACGTAATCGACATGGGGAGGCTTACGACATGAGAGTTACCTTTACGGCTTTACTGGTCATCCTGGCGCTGGTCGGCGCGGCCTGCACGACCACCGCCGGCACCGGCAAGCGCGATCCGACCAAGGGTCCGACCAACGACAAAACGGCCCGGCCCGTGGTCATCATCGACCACCAATACCGCGGTCTTAAGGAAGTGCCCGCCTGGGTGACCATGGAGCAGGGCGAGCTGGATACCCTGCCAGAGTTCAAGGACTACATGGTCTTCAAGGAATCGCAGCAGGGCAAGGACCTGAACGCGGTCAAGGTGTGGTCGCAGAATTTCGTGATCGACGACCAGATCTCCCGGCTGGTGTCCAACCGCATCCAGTCCAAATTCGCCGGCGCCCTGGTCGGCGATCCGGACGGCGCGGAGGCCTATTTCGAGAAGATCGTGAAGAGCATGACCGGCGCCCGCGTGGCCGGCACCCGCCGCCACGCCGAATACTGGCTGATGCGGCGCTACACCAATGATGACGACACCACCAAGGACGTGTATGAATATTACATCCTGGTCAAGGTGCCCGTGGCCGAGGTGAAAAAGGCCGTGGCCCGCGCTTTCGCGGAAAACCAGCCCGAGTCGGAAGACGAAATCCGGGCCCGCGACAAGGTCAAAGAGATCATGGACTCCGAAGAGGAGTGGTAGGATTCCTTCCCGAACCGATAGATGCGGCGGCGGTCCCCCAACGGGATCGCCGCCGCCTGGTTACACCGTCCATCTGACGGGCGGCCTTCCGCCGCCGGCCGATCATCCACCCAAGGAGTGACGCATGAAGACAACGCGTTTTACCGCCGCAGCATTCATTTCCGTATTCGTTCTGCTGTGCCCGGCGGCCTTCGGCCAGGACGACATCACCACGGGGCCGCGGCCGCGCTGGGTGGACCGGCAGCCGGCCGATGACGAACGCAACATGTACTTTGTGGGGTTCGGGATGAGCCGGACGTCCAACCTCAAGGAGGCCCAGCTGTTCGCTACGGAAGACATTACCGGGCAGATCATCCGGTTCCTGGGGGTGAAGATCACCTCAGAGACGTCCACCGCCGCGGTCGGGGACCTGGATGATTTCAAGACCAGCATCAGCCGGCAGGTGACCGAGAGCTCCACGGCGCGTCTGACCGGTTTCCGCGTGGCCGGCAAGTGGTCGGAAAAAAACAGCCGGGGCGTGACTGTCTTTGTCCTGGTACGGTATGAAAAGGAAGCGCTTCTCAAGGAGAAGAAACGCCTGGAAGAGATATTCCAAAGTCAGATCGACGCGGTCCGGGTTCCCGAGACGGAAGGAGAGAAACTCGTTTCCACGGGAGCTTATTACGAAGCCGTCCTGAAATTCATTGAGGCCGCGGTGGCGGCGTCCGAGTCCAGCCTGGAGGACAGCGACGTGGCCCTCAACCGCACGCTGGCCCGCGCCATGGACACCCTGGAGAAGATCACCCTGCATAAGCTTTCCGACAATCTGTCCGGCACCGCCGGCGAATCTCCGGCCGAGGCCCTGCGCCTCAAGGTGGCGGCGGGACCGTCATCCTCTTCTCCGGGCGTGCCCCGCGCCGCGGTACGGATAACGTATTATGAATCCAGGAGGGGATCCCGGCTGAACGCCAAAACGACCGTGGTTCAGTCCGACGCTCAGGGCTCGATCGCTTTCACCCATCCCGTTCTCACGTTTGTGGGCAAAGGGAAAGTGGTCATGGCGCTTGACCTGGCGGCCTACCTGGACAAACTCAAACAAGCGGAACGGAAGGCGGGCGACAAGGTCCGCGCGCTCCGGCGCCTGGCCCTGTCAAAAAAACAGGAATTCAGCCTGACCTCGCTCTCTCAAGCCAGGAACGTGCCTTTGGCCGTGTTCGTGGTGGACATGGACGACAATGGCCGGCCGCTCGACCGCCACCAATCCACCGCCGGCGGCATTATCGAAAGTCTGTCCGAGCAGGGATTCACCCTCAGGACCGCGGCTCTGGATCCGTCCCTGGCCGCGGGTACAAGCGAGTCCGAACTTATCCGCCTCGTCCAGGGTAAGGCGCCGGGCATGGTGCGGGCGGTGGTGGGTACCGCGAGTGTGGACAACTCCTTTAAGGACCAGGGACGCTTCATCGTCCGGGCCGTGGCCAACGTCAAGGTGGTGGACCTGAAGGAGAAGAAGGTGCTTTTCCAGAAGCAGCTTAAAAAAAGCTACACGGGCGCCACCCTGGATGCGGCGCGCACGGCGGCCTTCAAACAGCTGGGCCGCGACATGGGACTGAGAATCGCCACCGAAATGCAGTGACACAATTCTGTCGACTTTTTCCCATATTCGTAGCATTATGATACAGTTTTTATTTCCCGCTTTTCGGCTGAAATAATTCACTACTGAATAAACACTTATCCGATCCAACCGCTTCTATTTCTGGCATGGGTTTTGCATATTTATTAGTAGGTCTGGTACGGCCTTGAAGAGCGATGTCTCTTCAAAACGGTCGCCTCGTATGAGGGGCCGACAACACGCTTTATAAGGGGTGTTCTATGAAAGAAAATTGCATGTTCGACATGGGGCAGATCATGGACCAGATGTTCGAAGCTGCCCAGAAAATGAAAATCGCGTTCAAGGACGGATTTCCGCGTTTTGGTCAGGAGGGTCCGTTCGGCTTTACCTGGGATGAGAACACGGATTTTTATCCGCTCTATTCCTATCCCCCTTCCAATGTGTATTTGACCAAGGACCGGGAGCTCAATTTTGAATTCGCCCTGGCGGGGTTCGACGAAAAGGACGTGGACCTGCAGTTCCAGGGTGATTACCTGGTACTCACGGCCAAACCGCAGCCGCGGACAGACGAGGAGGGCACGCGCTACTTCAAGCGCCGGCTTAAATTCCGGGAGATAACCGCCCAGAAGTACTATGCGCCCGAAAATAAGTTCGACCGTGAAAAGGTGAAGGCCGTCTTCCGCAATGGCATTCTTAATGTGACGATTCCCCCGCGTGAAGGGTACACCACCGGCGAAGGGATCAAGGTGGATATCGTACGGGAGGGAAATTAAGCGTTGATCTTGGGAATTATCATCGGTGTGGTGCTCGGGTACATTTTCAAGCCTCAATTGGAAAAGGTGCTGGTGAAAACGGTCCGCTCTATCAAGTAATAAACAGCGCCTTCAGGGAGTGAGGACCCTGAGGGCCGGGGTTGATTATTCCCGGCTTTTACATACAAAGGGGGGACCTCCCCCCTTTTTTATTCCCTCTACGCATAGTCTGCCGGATATCGGGAAAAGGCGATGACCTTCCCTTGGCGGGATTGTCATCGCCCCCTGATCTTTGATCCGTCCCCCGGACGGGGAGGGAACTCTGTCCCTCCCCGTTTCCCCTCCGGGCGGAACTGCGTCCCTAGAAGGCCGCGGCCGCCACCGGTTTCCGTTCCGGTTTTTCCGGCTTGTCCTTGAATTCCGGCTTGAAGATCACATGGTCGGCCACAATGGTGACCCGGGAGCGGTTGTGGCCCTCGGGGTCCTGCCAGCGGTCCTGCTTCAGCCGGCCGATCACGCGCACGCCCCGTCCCTTCTTCAGGGTGCCGGCGCAGTTCTGGGCGAGTTCAGTCCAGGCGGTGACGTCGAAGAACGAGACTTCCTTTTGAAATTCATCGTCCTGTTTGTAGTACCGGTTGGATGCCACCGAAAATGTGCAGATGGGCGTACCCTTGGGCGTGTGTTTGAGTTCGGGATCCCTTACCAGATTGCCTTCAATTAAAATTTGGTTCAAGTTGTTCATGATAACCTCCTCGATTCATTATAAGCACGTGCCTCATTCACCCTATACGTACGGTATGACGGTCCGGTTGCTTGGCCTTTTGTGAAAAAAGTTGATTTACGCGATGAATCTAAGGAGCGAAAACAGGACTGACTATTATGGGAACTTCGAAAAACCCTCGATTTCAACGAAGAGAGGGTTTTCCCAGTTCCTAAGAAGCATCGATATTTTCATTCTCCAAAAGGAAATATCAATACTTCACGGGGAGTCGAACTCTCGAAAAACAGTAGTTTTTCGAAGTTCCCTTATGGTTGTCCGTCGGCCTGTTCCGGAATGAAAAGCTGGTGGGCGGGAACCGTCTTGAGCACGGAGGCGGGCAGCTGGGGAGGCGCGGGGGGAAGATTGTTCCGCACGCCCAGGTAGAACGTACGCACCTCGCCCACGGCCAGCCCGGCCCGGGCGGACAGGCTGCCGTAGGCGCCGAAGGGATTGAGCCAAGCCGTCCATTTTTTTTTCTCGCGGACCGCGCGTATGGAGAGCAGGTGGATCGGTTTGGAATGGTGGGTCACGAAACCGAAAACCAGTTGTTTGTCGCGGCTGGGCAGGGAGAAGACCATGCCGGCGATGCGGACCGCGCCCCGGTCCACGGACAACTCCGTGAGGGATGTGGATCCGTCGGGATATATTGAACGGATAAGCGGTCGTTCCTCCGCTTCATACTCGCCCAGCGGAATCTCCAGGGGCGCCAGGATTTCCACCCCGTCGCGGGCGGCCGTTATTTCCCGCCGGGTTTCGCCGCTTATGATAAGCCAGGGCAGGTCCCCGGCAAAGGCGTAGCGCAAGGTGAAGAAATGTTCCCGCCTCCGGCCCGGAAAGAGCAGGAAGGTTTCCAAGCCGCGCAACTCATTCTTTTCGAAGGAGAAGATACGGTCAAAAGACAATTCCTGCTCCCGGCCGTGGCGGACCACGTACCCGCGGCAGTGATGATGGGGCAGATAATTGGTGGACCCCGTCCGGAGGGCGGTCAGGCGGCCCGCTTGAAAATGGGCGTCGAAGTCCTCGCCGGGCAAAAGGATCTCCCCCGGCATGTTGGCGGTATAAGCGGTGCCTTCCCGGATTGGAGGCCTGGTTTTCAGGCTGCGACGCGCCTTTTCCGTTTCGACCTCCCCGGCCGCTGTCAAAAGCAGGACTTCGCGCAGGTCTGAATTTTTCAAAGCGCCCCGGGCGCGCAGACGCGCCGCCTTTTCGCGCAGGAAGCGGGCCAGCGGGCGGTCGGCTTCCTCCACCGCTGCGGGAGTGTCGCGCTGTGGAGGCGGGTCGGCCGCCTGGGCGGAGGGGCGGGCCTCCCCTTGAAAGGGAGGGGTGATCCGGGCGCCGCGCCGCGAGGTGAGCGTGGCAATCACCTCCAGGAGCAGGGGCGCCTGTTCGCTCCGGGCGGGGTCGAGCAGGATGAAGACCTCGCTCCGATCCCTGGGGAAGAGTGTGCCGATGACGTGGGTCGGTTTGAGGCCGGTGAATCGGGAAAAGGGGTGATAATTGAAGACCATGGTTTTATCCCCCAGAGCGGGGCCCCAGAATCCGGCTGAGGCGGCGGGCGCGGGCCGGCCGATCAGGGGGAAGCCCGCCCGGTCGTATAGGGCCTGCGCCTTGTCCCGGTTGAAATCCGCGACCGGGGGGACGATACAGGTCGGTTTTTGCGGGAACACGTCGGCGATGCCGCTCCCCCACGGATTTTTCACCGACCAGACCAGTTCCTTGGTCATTTCCCCCAGCGTGAGTAAAGGGAGCGGGGCGCCCGAGTATCCCGCGGACAGGAGGGTATCGCCGGGCGTTTTCAGCCGGGCGGTGACGGCTTCGATGAGGCTTGAGGTTTCTTCGGTTATTTTTTCCAGCAGGGGGTGGCACGAGATAACCCAGGCCAGGGGTTGGGAGGCAAAAGCCGCCCGGATGGCGGCCGCGCCCTGAAGCGCCAGTGGGGTCGGCGGACCGGTAAGCGCCACGCCTATATGTATATGCAGTTCCTTCTGTCTGCTCACTTCTCTCTGTTTTATGGGAAAACAGGTGAAAGTCAAGGGGGGGCCGGTCGAAAATTAAGAAAAAAAAGTGAAATTTTTATTGATGAAACTGCCAAGAATTTGTATCTTAAGCTCAAAATCTGTGAGCTAGAACTGACTCGTACCACATTTATTTGTTAATTTAATTTTTCAAGGAGAGAGGATAACACTATGGCAAAACAACTACAATTCAACGAGGTCGCCAGGAAATCCCTGTTAGCCGGCGTGGAAAAACTCGCCGGTGCAGTCAAAGTCACCCTCGGTCCCAAGGGCCGGAACGTGGTGCTGGACAAAAAATTCGGCGCCCCCACCGTCACCAACGACGGCGTCACCATCGCCAAGGAGATCGAGCTGGAGGACAGCTTCGAAAATATGGGAGCCCAGCTCCTGAAGGAAGTGGCGACTAAAACCAATGACGTGGCCGGCGACGGTACCACCACCGCCACGGTGCTCGCTTACTCGATGATCCGCGAGGGTCTGAAGAGCGTGGCGGCCGGTATCAATCCCATGGGCATCAAACGCGGCATGGGTAAGGCCGTGGAGATCGCGGTCGAAGATATCAAGGCCAACGCCAAGAAGATCAAGGACAATGATGAGATTTCCAACGTCGCCGCCATATCGGCGAACAACGACATGGAAATCGGCAACCTGATCGCCGACGCCATGGACAAGGTGGGCAAAGACGGCGTCATCACCGTGGAAGAGTCCAAGACCATGGTGACCGACCTGGAAGTGGTGGAAGGCATGCAGTTTGACCGGGGCTACGTCTCCGCCTACTTCGTGACCAACCGCGACACCATGACCACCGTCTTCGAGAATCCCTATATTCTCATTTATGAAAAGAAGATCGCGGCCATGAAGGACCTGCTGCCCCTGCTGGAAAAAGTGGCCCAGGCCGGCAAGCCGCTGCTTCTCATCGCCGAGGACGTGGAGGGCGAAGCCCTGGCCACCCTGGCGGTCAACAACCTGCGCGGCACCATCCAGGCCTGCGCGGTCAAGGCGCCGGGTTTCGGCGACCGCCGCAAGGCCATGCTGGAGGACATCGCCATCCTCACCGGCGGTCAGGTGATCTCCGAGGAATTGGGCCTCAAACTGGAAAACGCCGAGCTTTCCATGCTGGGCCAGGCCAAGTCGGTGAAGGTCGACAAGGAAAACACCACCATCATCGAGGGCGTGGGCAAGGAAAAAGACATCCGGGACCGCATCGCCCAGATCAAGAACCAGATCGAGGACACCACCTCGGATTACGACAAGGAAAAACTCCAGGAACGGCTGGCCAAGCTGGCCGGCGGCGTGGCGGTCCTCAACGTGGGCGCGGCCACCGAGGTCGAACTGAAAGAGAAGAAGCACCGCGTGGAGGACGCGCTGTCCGCCACCCGCGCCGCCATCGAAGAGGGCGTCATCCCCGGCGGCGGCATCACCCTGATCAAATCGGTCAAGGCCCTGGAGCAGGTGGACTTGTCCACTATGGACGCGGCCGAGGCGGTGGGCTTCAAGATCGTCATGCGCGCGCTGGAGGAACCTATCCGCCAGATAGCGGAAAACGCGGGCCTGGACGGCTCGATCGTGGCCGACAAAGCCAAGAATGAGAAACCGGGCATGGGCTTCGACGCTTCCAAGATGGTCTGGACCGATCTCTTCAAGGCGGGCATCGTCGATCCCGCCAAGGTGACCCGCAGCGCCCTGCAGAACGCGGCCTCCATCGCCGGGCTCCTGCTCACCACCGAATGCACGGTGACCGACCTTCCCGAAAAGGAAGCTCCGCCTCCGGCCGGCGGCGGCATGGGCGGCATGGGCGGCATGCCCCCGTACTAAGCTTCGATTTT
>CAYQRT010000026.1:15511-17476 GCA_964419695.1 uncultured Spirochaetaceae bacterium
ACAATGGCGAAAAAATCTATATGTAAAAAACCTCCTGTTCCCTCTCTCCTCCTTTCTTCTTTCCTCTTTATGCCCTTCGTGGTCCCCCTCCCGGTTTATACAATGCCGGTCTTGCGGAAAGGGGACATTTACGGCAAAATGCACTATACTTTCAATACGAATCGAGTGCATACATCAATGGTGCCGCAGAGGAGCAGTTAGTGATATCCAGGGCAGATTTTATTTTCAGCGTCGGCTTTGACAGGGATTCGGCCATTGTCGATTCGAGGACCAAGCGGGCCCTCTCCCGCCTTTCCACCCGCGAGCTGGCGGACAAGGGCCTGTTCCGGGCCGCCGTGGCTTCCGCCTACTTTGACAAGAACGAGTCGGCCCTGGCCGAGGTTTTGGATATTTACAATAAAGGCAATATGAAGCCGCTGCCGTCGGTGGACGCCTTGAAGCGGACGTTCGGGGTGCTGGAGACGTTCGACCATGTCGACCGGGTGATCAACGTGTGAGATGGGAGAACAGGTGAAGTATTCCCTGTCCGATTTGGCGAAAAAACTCGATATTTCCACGGAAACGCTGTTGGGATGGCTGGAGAAGGACCTGATCACTCCTTCGGTCACCCGTCCGGATATGTACGGTGAGTCGGCCCTGCGTGAATGCGAGGCGGTCAAAAAGTTCCTGACCATGGGGTACTCGATCGCCGAAATCGCTAAAATACGCCGCGAGATTGGACTCCCCGTCAAGGAAACCTACCGGGTTCCGCCCATGGCTCGCGACCGGCTGACCGTGGGTGAGTTGGCCGAGCAAGGCGGTGTCAATACCCGCACCATTAAATTCTGGGAGGAGAAGGGACTGATCCATCCCTGCGAACGCAGTGAAGGCGGTTTTCGTCTCTTCCAGACCCGGGACGTGGACCTGGTCAAGTTCATCAAGGACCTGCAAACCTTCAATTACACTCTTTCGGAGATCGGCAATATTCTGAAGCTGGTGGGCAGGGAAGGGGAGGGGGGCGCCGACCTGGAGCCGCTGGCCCTGACCGAGCTGGAAAAAATCCATTCCGCGCTGGAATATCTCATCACCCGTATGCGTGAGACCAGACAGGCCAGTTCCCGGGTGGAAGCGCTCTTTACCCGGCGCCTGCGCCTGGTGGCGCGCCAGCTGAAAGCGGGGAAAAAGGACGGATCGATCCCCTGAGGGCCCTTTCGGCCCGGAACTCCCCGGTCCGGTCTGCGGGCCCGCCGCGATTATCCCCGGCGGCGTATCTTGACTTTTCACGCCATTCTGACTATTATCTTTCAAATTCTCGGGTTCCACCCAGGATGCGCTAGTTGTTGGACGTGACCGGTATTTATGAGAATGCCCGCGGTATCCCGCGGGAAGCTTCGTACTATTGGGTTTCGACTAAAATTTTTTAAGACACAGAGGTTTTTCCATGATTGATTTTTTTACCCGTTTGCCGTTGCTGCAGGCTGACAACCCCACTGTCAACATGATCATGATGCTCGGCACCGTGGGCGCCGTCATCCTGGTGTTTTATTTTCTTATCATCCGGCCGCAGAACAAGAAGCAGAAGGCGCTGCAGAACATGCTCAGCAACCTGTCCAAGGGCGACAAGGTGGTTACCATCGGCGGGATGCGCGGTACGGTGAACGCCGTCAAAGAACAGACGGTCGTTCTCAAGGTTGATGACGACATCAAACTGGAATTCAACAAGAACGCAATCGCCCAGGTGGTCGACCAGACGGCCAAAGAAGAAAATAAAAGCGATTCAAAATAAAACGGGGATATCCAGACCTTCGGCGAAAACAAGGTTCCGGCCGTCATACCGCCTGCGACGCCCGGCAGTCATGATCCATATTCAGACGTTTTCCGGCGTGATGCGGAAGTCTAGACGTGCCGGGACTCCCGGTTCGTGTGCGGCGAAGCTTTACGCGTCCGTGGGCCGGGTGGCGGATATTTCCCAATAAAGAGAAAGAG
>CAYQRT010000027.1:0-17109 GCA_964419695.1 uncultured Spirochaetaceae bacterium
GGCTGTACACCGGACGAGGCTCCACACCTGGTTTCGCTTATACGGGAGAACAATACGCTCGTGCTGGAAGGGATAGCCACGCATTTTCCCGTGTCCGACGATATGGACGGGGACGAGTTCACTCGCGGCCAGACCAGCCGGCTGAACGAATTAATACAGGCCCTCCAGGCGGAGGGAATCAATCCTCCCTACCGGCACGCCGCCAATTCCGGCGCCATCATTGACAAGCCCTACAGCCATTACAATCTGGTGCGTCCCGGCATCATGCTCTACGGGTATTACCCCTCCGGCGACCAGAAAAAGACGGTCCCGGTCCGACCGGTCATGACGCTGATGACAAAAATAGCATTTATCAAGAAAGTGCCCGCTGGTACGGGTATTTCCTACGGGTTGACGCACACAACCAGCGGAGAGACCTTTATCGCCACGCTGCCCGTGGGGTACGGAGACGGGTATTCACGGCTTTTGTCCAACAGGGGTATTGTTCTGGTAAACGGCCGGCATTGCCCGGTGGTGGGGAGAGTCTGCATGGATCAAATCATGATCGATCTGGGGTCTACTCATGATTCCCGGGTGGGAGACGATGTGATTTTGTTCGGTCCCGAAGCGTCAGCCCCCGATGCGGCCGATATCGCGGCGCTCATGGGCACCATCCCCTACGAAGTCACCTGTCTCATCACCAAGCGCGTACCGCGCGTCTATCTCGATCCATCTTAAGTGACAGGCGTCAGTTTTTTTTTGCAGACATTACTTAATGCGGTACACGACGCCTGCGGCGTTGCCGAAATAGACCACGTCCCGGAAGAGCGCCAGGCTGGTGATATTCTTGTCCACTTTCTGGTCCTGAAACAATACGCGGATGGGAGGACGGTTTTCCTCAATCAGAAACAACCCGCCGTCCCCGTTTTTATCAATACCGTATCCCAGCAGGTAATCATCCTCAGGAATGAGGAAGATGCTTAAAGCATCGATGAGGGACTGAGCGAACCGGGTCTTACGCTCGGTAATGTCAGCGAACTGCACGCGGTCGGAGAGGGCCAACCAGTACGCGCGATAGGGATCGACGTAGTTATAGCTTTTTTTCTCCGGCGCGAAATATCCCTTGGCGCCCCAGAGCGAGGCATAGAGCACGTCTTTCCGGCTGACAGAGATCCAGACGGGGATACCCCCCTCATACACGATCGAGGGCTGTCCGCCGGCCGGCAGGGCGTAGATACGGCCGACGATGAACTCTGCCCCGGCCAGGGCGCGCGGGTTCAAGGAAATGGAAACGTTGCCCTCGCTCGCCCAGGTGGCCGCGTACAATGTTCCTTGCGCGTCATTGGCCAGGGAGACGACGCGGCCGTTTACCGGCGCCATATCGCGGATGTCGCCCGCGGGGCTGACCGTCACGAGCACGTCCTTGCCGTCGCGGCAGGTATTGGTGACGAGTTCGCCGTTCTTGGTAAGCGCGAAGGCGCTCCAGCTGTTCTCGCATACCGGCAGGCCCCGATAAAGCCGCTCCGCCTGGTTGACCTCGGTAATGGCGTAGATGTCCCCGGCGTCGGTGGCCGCGAAAAGAACCCCTTTTTTGTTGTCAAGCAGGGCCACCACGGGACGCTTGGCCGCGAACACCTGCTCCACGGACCGCTGGGATCCTCCCTGTACCTTACCGCGTAAATCGTTGATGGGGATGCCCGCATCCGCGCAGGCCGCCAGTATGGATACGCCCAAACCCAAAGCGGCCGCTTTCCCCAAAAAAGCGGCCGCCCTACCCGTCATGCTCATTTCTATTCCAACCCTTTCCTTACAGGCCGGACGACGGCGGCCGTTGCGGCAAACCGTCCCCCTATTTTTTCGTATACTAATCAAATAGGTTTGTATGTGCAAGGGGGGGGGCCCTCCCGGCACCCTTTACACGCTCCGGACGCACCGGTATAGTAATTGGGCGGGTGGACGCGCGCGCGCTTAAGCGGCCAGCCCGCGCCGGATGCGCGACGTGAGCAATGGTCGCAGACGGTTTCGACCATCACTCGACTGGATACCCATGACAGATTTCGTCCATTTGCATACCCATTCCGATTATTCGCTGCTCGATTCCATCTCGTCCATTCCCCGCCTCATCGCCAAGGCGTCCCAGCTGGGGATGAAGGAACTGGCCTTGACCGACCACGGCAACATGTTCGGCGTGGTCAAATTCTACAAGGCTTGCCGCGCGGCCGGCATCAAACCCCTTATCGGCAGTGAATTTTACGTGGCTCCCGGGTCGCGCTTGATGAAAAGCGGCAGTGAAACCGGCGCCCGCTACCATCATCTGGTGCTCATTGCCCGTGATACGGTCGGGTATCGCAACCTGTTGGAACTCTCTTCGCGAAGCTACACCGAGGGATTCTACTACCGGCCCCGCATCGACTGGGAACTGCTGCACGCGCACGCGCGCGGCCTCACCTGCCTGACCGCCTGCCTGGCCGGAGAGATCCCCTCCCTCATTCTCAAAGGCAAGGAGGAGGAGGCTCTGGTCAGGGCCGGAGAATACCGCGACTTGTTCGGTAAAGACAATTTTTTCCTGGAAATGCAGTACCACGGCATCGCCGAACAGAAAACCGTCAACACCGCCCTGCTCGAGATGAGCCGGCGCACCGGCATCCCGGTGATCGCCACCAATGACGTGCACTACATCGACCGGGAAGACGCGCGCGCCCAGGACGTTGCGATCTGCATAGGCACCAACAAAAAAATAGGCGAAGAGAAGCGCCTCAAGTTCGAACACCCCGAATTCTATTTCAAATCAGGCGAAGAGATGGCCCGGGCCTTCGCCGGTCACGAGGAGGCGCTGCGCGCCACGCGGGCCGTGGCCGACGCCTGCTTCCTGGATATTCCCCTGCCCGGTCCCGAACTGCCCAATTACGAGGTGCCCGCCGGCTACAGCCTGGAAAGCTACCTGGAGGCGGTGGCGCTTCAATCCCTGACCGAACGGTACGACAACGTGACCACCGACATGATGGAGCGCATCAAATACGAAATCGACGTCATCACCAGCATGGGGTTTACGGGTTATTTCCTCATCGTCTGGGATTTCATCAAGTACGCCAAAGAAAACGGCATCCCCGTGGGCCCGGGCCGCGGCTCGGGCGCCGGATCACTCACCGCCTACTGCCTGGGGATAACCGACATCGATCCCCTTAAATACGGCCTCCTCTTCGAGCGCTTTCTCAATCCCGAACGCGTCTCCATGCCTGATTTCGACATCGACTTCTGCTTCGAACGCCGTCAGGAGGTGATCGACTACGTCACCCGGAAATACGGCAAGGACCGGGTGGCCCAGATCATCACCTTCGGCACCTTGAAGGCGCGGGCCGTGATCCGGGACGTGGCCCGCGTCCTGGACCTGCCCTATGAGGAGGCGGACACCATCGCCAAACTGGTGCCCCACGGCCCCAAGATCAACCTGGAGCAGGCACTCGAGATGGAGCCCAAACTGAAGGCCGTGGAGGAGAAAAGCGAGGTTCACCAGGAACTCATCTCCGTCAGCCGTACGTTGGAGGGATTATGCCGGCACGCCTCCACCCACGCCGCCGGCATCGTCATCGGGCGCGAGCCCCTCTCCCACTACGTGCCGCTCTACCGCGATCCCAAGACCGGCTCCATCGCCACCCAATACACCATGGACTACCTGGAGGAATGCGGCCTGGTCAAGATGGATTTCCTGGGCTTGAAGACGCTTACCCTGATCCAGAACACCATCCACCTGCTTAAAAAACGCGGCATCAACCTGGACATCAAAAAGATACCCGAGACGGACGAAAAAACGTTCAAGCTGCTCTCCCTGGGCAAATCCGCCTGTATCTTTCAGTTTGAAAGCTCCGGCATGCAGAACATCTTGAAGCGCGCCAAACCCGAAAAGATCGAGGACCTCATCGCCCTCAACGCCCTCTACCGACCCGGGCCCATGGAGAACATCGACCAGTTCATCAACGGCAAACACAACTGGGCCCAGGTGCAGTACCCCCTGCCGGAACTGGAGCCCATCCTCAAGGAGACGGCCGGGGTCATCGTCTACCAGGAGCAGGTGATGGAGATCGCCCGGGTGGTGGCCGGCTTCTCCCTGGGCCAGGCCGACATCCTGCGCCGTGCCATGGGCAAAAAGAAGGCCGAGGTCATGTCCGAGCAGAAGGAGAAATTCGTGGCCGGCGCCGTGGCCAAGGGCTACCCGTCCCAGACCGCGGATAAAATTTTCGATCTGCTGGTGCCCTTTGCCGGCTATGGGTTCAACAAATCCCATGCCGCCGCCTATTCGCTGGTGGCCTACCAGACCGCCTATCTCAAGGCCAACTACCCGGTGGAATTCATGGCGGCCAATCTTTCCAATGAGATACAGGACCTGGACAAACTGGCGGAATATATCCGGGAAACGAGGGACATGGGCATCGACATTTTGCCGCCCAGCGTCAACCTTTCGGACCGTCAGTTTTCCGCCGCGGACGGCAAGATCGTCTTCGGCCTGGTCGGCATCAAAAACGTGGGCGCGGGCGCGGTGGATGTCATCGTGGGCGAACGCGAAAAGAACGGTTCATACGCGAACATCATCGACTTCTTGAGCCGGGTCAGCCTCAAGATGGTGAATAAAAAGACCGTGGAAGCGCTCATCCTTTCCGGCGCCCTCGACTGCCTGGGCGAAACCCGCGCCACCCTGTTCCAGAACCTGGAACGACTGATGGGCATTGCCTCATTGCGGCAGGAACAGCGGGAAAGCGGCCAGGCCCTGCTTTTCGAAGACCTGGCGGAAGAAAGCCTGGAAACGCTTCGCCTGGAAACCGCCGAAGAATGGCCCAAGATGAAGCGGCTTCTGGATGAACACGATTCCCTGGGATTCTACTTTTCCGGGCATCCCCTGGATCAATACCGGAACGCCATTAAAAAGCACGTCACGCTCCAGTTGGACAACCAGGAACATCTTTCCACGGACCGCGTGTACACGGTCATCGGCCTGGTCAAAAGCATAAAGGAGATCATCACCAAGACCGGCAAGCGCATGGCCTTCGCCCTGCTCGAAGACTACCGGGGCACCATCGAGCTGGTGATCTTCTCCGACGTCTATGAAAAAACCCGGGAATTGCTGGCCGACAATGAGGTGCGGGCCGTACGCGGCAAGATCGACCTCTCCCGGGGCGAACCCAAACTCAAAGTCGACGACATTCTGCGTCCCGAAAAACTCGGGGATAAAAAATCCTCGACCGTGCACGTCCGCCTCTCCCGCGATTATGTGGATGAGGAAAACTCGTTCAAACTGCGTGATTTTCTGGCGGAAAAGAAGGGAACCTGCCAGGTCTACTTTCATATCGGCGGCCGGAACGGCAGCGGCGAAAAAATCATCAAGGCCTCTTCCGCGCTCTCCGTCTCCCCCGCGCCCGACGTGCTTTTCAAGCTGAAGCAGTATCCCCAGGTTATCGACGCTTGGGCCGAATAGACGCCGTGCCGCTTGCGCCTTCTCGCCGGCAGGTTGACAGACAGGGATAATCCGGGTATGAAATTTTAAAGGGGAAAGGAAATATGCGCACGGTTTTACTGGTTGCGAGTGTCGTGGTCACCGCCTATACGTTTTTTCTTATTTTCCGGATACTGATCGAATGGTTCACCGGCATCGCCTACGGCGGGGCCTGGCGGGTACTGAAGGCCGTCACCGAACCACCCCTGGCCGCCTTCCGCTGGATGAAATTCCTGCACCGCGGCGCGGTGGATTTCACTCCCCTTCCCGCGATCATCACTCTCCAGCTCGTTTCCTTCCTGCTGTATTACTTTGCCGTGGCCCGCGTCGTATCCGCGGCCAGTCTGCTGGCCGGGAGCCTCCTCTCCCTCTGGCGCATCCTCTTTTCCATCCTGCTCTTTTTTCTGCTGTTGACGGCCGTTCGCTTGATAAGCCTCTTCGTCTCCCGCCGGCCCGTATCCCCCTTTCTCAAGATGATCGACGCCCTTATCGCTCCTCTGGCCCATCTTGCCTCGCGCCTGCCGACCGCGCGCGGTTCCGCTTCCTACCGAGTCGTGCTGATCATCCTGTTCGTGGTGCTTGCTCTCGTGGCGGCAACCGGTATTTTCTTCGTGGAACCGGGTCTTATCTTACTCAACCTGCGGTCCGGTATAGACCTGCCCTACTGATGCTCCCTGACGGTGCCGGATGGTCCGTTCGCGCGGGATAAAAAAAGCGGCCCTGCGGCCGCGTTGTTTTCGTTTACTGCTGCGATTTCACCGTTTGCAGCTGTATGACGTGTTTCTTCTCCTCGCCAATTATAATGTCTATTTTATCCCGTCCCAACCGTTCCGGCACCAGGTCCCGCAATCCCAGATAATAGAGAATTGAAGTCTGCTCCAGTTCCAGGGCGATATCAAGAATATCGGTAAACGTTTCCCGGCCCGTCAACCGGTCCGCGGCCGCGGGGCTGCCCTCTCCGCCGTGGGCGTCGGCCATGGCGGCCAGATACATGGCGGCCTCGTTATAGGGATCGAAACTCTGTTCCGCCTTGTAGCTTTCGGGAACCGTGTGTCTCATGTCCTCAAAGATCTTCTTGTGGGCGTCCTCCATCCGAGCCAGCGCGTCCAACATGCCGGCGTGGGGGCTGGTCTTGTGAAGCTCGCCGGCCCGGCGGTAAAAAGCCGCCCCGTTTTCTTCAATCTTCACCGCCATGGCGAATACTTCATCCGCGTTAAAATGAATACCCATATTATCATCCCTTCGTTCTTGATTCTGTCGTTCCTAATTTAAAATATTCCGCGCTCCGGGTCAAGCAAAAGCCGTCTCCCCTGAGCCGCGCGTTACAGCGGCATGGGATTGCAGAGATTGGCCTCGCAATCCGCCACCCGGCCGCAGTTGAAGCAGATGAATTGAGGATTTTTGGTCATGGTCTTGATTTCTTCGAATCGGTTGTTGCTGGCGAGCACGCAGAGATGCCCCTCGTGGTTGCCTTTGCAGTCCTTTTCCATACACGTCCGCCTTTCAGATTTACAGGAATATTAAAAAAAGAAAATCGCCTTTTTACCCCAATTTGTCAAGCGCCCGGCCGACCGTCGTCCGTCCGGCTGACGCACTTTCAATTGATTTTCCGTACCAGGTGGCTGCGCAATCCGACGGTTTTCAGATCCCGGGTGACGGATTCCAGATCCTGCCGGGCCACGTTGTCAACGTGCACCCGAATCATTCCCTCGGCCGTACGTTCAAAATACACCGCGTAGCCTTTGTCCGTCAGAAGCGTCTTGACGCGCAGCGCATTCTCCCTGTTTTTGAACGAGGCCACCTGGATGCGGTAGAGGGCCCGTGTCCCGTGCGCCGGTTCTTCCAGTACTACCACTCGCACGCGCGCCACCCCGGTTTTCATCATATCCAATTGAACGGCGGCGGCCTGGGACAGGTCGATGATTCTCCCCTTCACGAAGGGGCCCCGGTCATTGACGCGGACCACGGTGACCTTGCCGTTGTCCAGGTTGACCACCTTCACCCTGGTGCCGAAAGACAGCGTCTTGTGCGCGGCGGTGAACTGGCGGGTATCGAAAATTTCGCCGCTGGCCGTTTTACGCCCCTGGAACTTACCGCCGTACCAGGAGGCCCAGCCCACCGTACCGGTTGCCGCCGCGGAATCTTTCGCCTCGGCCGTTTTCTCACCGCCCGGCTTCTCCGCCGCGGCGGCGTCCATGGGCAGCTCCCGGGTTGCCAACGGCGTCTTGTCCGGAGCTGAAAATTCATGTTCCGTGACCGAAATGATTTTCACTTCATCGGCGTTGAGCACGCCCAGGGGAAGGAGAAAAAGACAGATGCCATATCCAATATATCTCATAGTATAACTATCGCTCTTCAGGCGAAAAACTGAAGCGTCCGCCCACCTTTTATCACATATTATAGCATGATACGGCCTAAAATTTGACGTTAAGCTCCAGGGTCAGCCTGATCCCGGTCATGAAGATATTCCTCAATGCCCCTGATTCATAATACGATTCACTGTCGATCCCCAGCGCGATTTCACCGCGCAGATATCCGAATTCGGGGTACTGGACGGCCGTTTCATGCTTGAGCGTGATGGTCACGGGATGGGCCGATTCAGTCTCCTTGAGGTTCTGAAATCCGAATTCCACGCTTTCTTTATGCGCGATCCGTCCCGTTCGGGTGATTTTTTCGTCCAGCAGGGGCAGCGGTATGCCGCCGGGCACCGGCACCAGCCAGCTGTACTCACAGGCGCCCTTGTCGCCGATGGTGAGCGTCTCCCCGTCGGTTATGTTGAAGTTGTTGCGGATCACGAGTTTATTGCCCTGGGCGGCCTCGAACGTCCAGGCGTTTTCCAGGCTGAACGCGGTTGATTCCAGTTCCCGTGTCTCCCGGAACATAAAGTCCGTTTTTACCGCCGTGGAGTAACTGTCAATGTCGTAGAGGGAAATGAGCCGCCGGCCGCTTTTGGCGCCAAATATATTAATGGCGTTCCAGAGAACGGCGCAGGACAACCGTTCAAAGGCGTTGAACAGTCCTTCTTGTAGAATAAACTCCTTACCGTAAGAAACGGTCACCTTGGAGGGGAGCAGGAGATCGAACGGAGAGGAACCGAACTGCCTGCTCAAGGTCAACCCTATCTCCGGCTTGTAGACGGTCTGTTCCGCAAACGCGCTTTGGGCGAGAAAATCGTTGTTGGCCTCGGGCGCGATGATCTCGTGGAAGGGAATGGACGTGAAAAAAAACCGGTAAGCGCCGTAACGCGAGAAATGAACGGCCAGATCCCGGCCCAGATCTCCGGTTTGGGCCTCCGTGTCCAAACCGGTGAGCGAACGGGCATAATAGGGTTCGATGACCAGCTTGTCCACGGTCACGGGCAGGGAAAGCCGGAGCGACATCGTGTCCTTCTGCCGGTGCGTGTCCGTAGTGATGTCAAAGCTTGAATACCCGGTGCTGTAAGCCAGTTTCACTCCCAGGGGCTTGGTGCCGAGCACCTGGGTGACCGTGCTTTGCCAGGTCCGCTCCGAGGCCGTTCCCCCGTCCCAGGGAACCGTATACACATATCCTTCCACCCACCCCGGCAGATACCATGACGCTTCACGGTTGAAACCGCCGGCGGCCTGGGACATGTGCGCGGTGAGCGACAGGGTATAAGGCGACAACAGCGGTAGATTCAGGGTACCGCTCCAGTTCTGTGAAAGGACTCCGTCCCGGGAAGAGGCGTGCTGCTGCAGTGCCAACGTGACAACCGCCGGGAAGGCCACCGTCAGACCGTTTTCCCGGAAGAACTCGTTCCCCGTGGCTCCGGATATCTGCGCATACCGGTCCGTAAAGCGGACGGGAAAGGCAATCCGGGGCAGGGTCAGGGTATGACCGCCGGAGAATGAGATATTGTCTCCGGACGCGGACGCCAGCATCTCCGCTTCCACCCCCACCATGAATATGCCCGCGCCGGCCGTGGTCAGAGAACGGAAGGCGCCGTCCTCCTGCGGCCGTGAATAAAGCGTGGCGAAACCGGCCGTTCCGACCGACGCCTCTTCACTCACCCGGACGTCCGAAAAGACGGGCACGTCGCCCCAGGCCAGCCGGGTGCCTGGCAGATCCAAACGGGCCGCTACGGCGGCGGCCGCCCCCAACCGGCCTTCTGGTTCGCTCAGGTGTATTTCATCCACGAGCAGGGTCCGGTCGTTGTCCCCGCCCGCCACGGACAGGGAGAAAAACGCCAGCGAGCCATAGGCCGTGTCCACGGTCACCGCGGCCGTCACCACGGTACCGTTCACCACGGCTTGGGCATTGAAAAAATCGAGCTCTATTTTCTGCCAAGCCAGGGTGCCCAGCGAAGCGTCGGGCAGGGAGGCGTGGATTCCCCGGCCCTGATAATCCGTAAGTTCGATGTCCATGTTCGCGTTGAAAGCCGCCGCTCGATAAACATAAAGCACGAATTTCCGGTAACGGATCCCCTCGGCTCCGTCCCCCAGAACGGCCCTGATCGTCTTGCTGAAGGGGATCGCCCCGTTATCCCAATACACTTCCAGTACTTCCTGGTTCTCCCCGCCCGCATGAAAGGTGTCCTTGACTTCCGGGAAGGCCGTGGGCAGGGAAACCGCGGGCGGGGCGGCCAGCATCGATTCCCGCACTTCTCTCACGGTCAGTGTGGCGCCGGGATCGTCCTTTTCGGAATAGACCGCGGCTCCGGCCAGGGTGAGCTTGTCTATCAAAAGCCGGCCGTTGCTGGCGCCCCCCGCGGCCACCACGATCACCCGCAGCGCGCGCGCTTTCTTGAGTTCATTCTGGTCCGGTACGGAGCGGGTGTAGGTGCTCCAGCCTGTATCGCCAGAAAAATTCACGGGAGCGGCGGTGAATATCAGATCTGAGTTTTCTAGGTCCAGACTGCCGTTACCGTCAATATCTTCCGTATTGATGACGCCGTTCCCCTCGTTCTTGGGCCCGCCCCCCACTTTCAACGAAACCATGTTATCGGAATCATCGAACGTATAGCCTCCGGCCAGGGCGGACGTTTCCTCATCAAGCGTACCGTCAGCGTCCACGTCTTCGGCCACGGCGCCTATTTGAAAATAGACATTGAAATTTCCCGTCACATCCACGGCCCGCAGGGAAGCGATCAGCGAGTGTATGCCGGAAAGATCCGGACAACCGTTCTTGTACGCCAACGGCATCTGAAAACCCGCCCAATCGCCGGCGTTATCCAGTTCAAAATCCAGGACCAGACTTTGTCCGTGGGATGAGGAGGCGTCGCCCGCCACCAGGTACGGACCGCACTTTGATCCCGCCGTATAGCTCCACACCTGTTCCGGCGGCAGCACGGCGTCGAACGGCAGCAAGGAGGCCCCGCCCAGCACATCATACTCGCGGTAATTTTTGTACAGGAGCCGGCCGCGCACGCCCAGCCCGACGATTTCTATCGGTACCGAGGCCGGGGACGCCAGGTCCTCACCCGGTTCCAGCTCCAGGCCCCGCCCTTCCATGCCGGCCAGACGCATGATGCCCGTGGTATCGGGATTGGCGTAGGAGACCGCCCCGCTCACCTTGTAGGAGAAATGTTCGGACGCGCCGTGCAGGCCGGCGGAGAAGACCAGGGCCCCGGTTTTCTCGTACGCGTGTTCAGTGTACGCGCCGGGGAGGATGTTCCAGCGCAGGCCAAAAGCCAGGTCCAATGAGGCCAGGGGATCGAAGGGGAAGCGGTTGCCCCAGCCCACCACCAGATCGCCCGCGTTTTTTTCCGTTTTTCCCAACCGGTAGGTCACTTCCAGACGGTCGTTGGGCAAAATGGGCGTATGGAAGGTCAGGCTGTAGTTGCTCGGGTTGAACGTAAACCGGGTTTCTTCCAGTCCATTCCGTTTGACCCGGATGGAATCCGGAATGACGTTGGCCTCCAGGGTGTAGGTTTCCACGCCCGTGGCCGCCTCGGCGTACAACATGTACTCGAAATAGGGAGGAATGTGATCAAGGGCGGGCCCGTAAAGCTGGTGGGTGGGGTCGGGGAACGGATAATGATTGGTGAAATCGGTGCGCGCGTTCAGGTTGCGGGATACGGTGAAAAACCGCCGCCCCGGCACCACGTTGAAGGAAAGGAAAACCGGTCCGGGAAGCGTGTACCCGCTTTCCGGAGAACCCTTGGGCGCCAGTTTGACCCTGACCCGCGAGATGTCTTCGGGCGCCGGTTTGCCCAGATCATACGCGGAGAGCATCTCAAAAGGCGAAAAGGTTCCCGGTTCCCAGAGAACCAGGCATGTTTGCGCATTGATAGTAAACCGACGGTTTCTCAGATCTTCGCCGAGAAACATGAAATTGACTGTCCAGTCGAAAGCTGTTCCGCCCAGGCTGGGATCGATATATCCGCCCGCTGTGCCCGGGAGGGCACCGATCCCCAATCCAACATCCCCCACCGTGTCCGGTCCCACCATGTAATGCACAAGAATCCGGCCGGGAGGATCGATGAGGATGTATAGAAAACCCTGGGCCGCATCCAGGAAGATCTCGCTGGCCAGGGCCGCACGGTAGCGTTTGGCCGGCGTTAGGCCGTCACTGTACGGACCGTCCTTGTCCTCGAAATACACCGTACAGTTTTCCACATTGGCATCGGGCAGCATGAAATACCGCCCGCGGAGAAAGACTTCCGGGGAGTATTTCAATTCGGACACTTGCCCGCCGCCCACAAAGACTTTTTTGGCCTGCGTGGTGGAATCGTAGCGGAGCAGGAGTTCATGTGACGAATAAGGCGTGGTAAAGAGGGCGCTCGCCCCCAGGGACGATTGGCTCTGGGCGGGCAGGTCGAGAAAATCGTAGGAGCCGATGGCGGTGTCCTTGTTGCCCACCAGCACCCGCTGCACGAATTCCCCGGGCAGCCCCCGGTAGCCGAGGAGGATGGTATCGTCCTCCAGCCGGGAAACCACCGACACTTCCAGGAACCAGCGCTGGGCGAGCAGCACGGAAAACGTCAACGCCGGGACTTGCTCGAAGAAAAATCCGTTTCCCAAACCGGGCAGGCCGAACGGAAACAACACCTCGGCATCCGGACCGAAGCGCAGCCCCGTGGCCGCGGAAAGCGTGGCCCGCCACGAGCCCCGCATCAGGAACTCCACGTCCGCGTCCCCGATTTTGGATTGGAAAATGGAAACCGGATCTTCTTTGACGGCCGGGGCCGCCGGGTTCTCCTCCGACCGGGCGTACGGGAGACAGAGGAGCGCCATGACCAGCCATATGAAAAAAAAGCGCAAATGGATTTCCTTTTACACCGGAATCAAGCCGGGTTCATGTACTAAAGTCCTCACTCATCTATCGGTCGTCCGCAGCCGGTCCATGCGTTCCTCGAACCCGCGCTTCTGCTCCCTACTGGTAATTTTACTCTTAATCGACCGGTATTTCCATCCTCGGCCGCCCTTGACTCCGCTCCCGAACCTGGACAGGCCCATCCCCACGCCGGTATACTTGACCATTCCCCAACGGAACGGACGGAACATGGTCATCTCCATTTTGCAGCTGATAATCGAATTACCCGAATCATTCTCGCTCAAGGACAAGCGGCGGGAGATATCCTCCCTTAAGGAGAAGCTGCGTGACCGGTTTCAACTGAGTGTGGCCGAAGTGGACCTGAACGATTCCATCCATTTTGCCCACCTGGGCGCCGCCCTGGTGTCCAACTCCAAAACGTTCGGCGAATCGGTGCTGCAGAAAGCCATGGGATTCGCCGAGCGTACGGTGTCCGGCCGGCTGGTCGACGTCAAGGTTTTTTCGGAGCAGTACTGAACCCGGGTGCCCGGCGGCCGTTCAAGCCTCCTGCGGCACCAGGTAGAGGTCCTTGAGGGTGAAAATCATATTTACGCGGAAGTAATCGATGATTCCCTCCTCCGCGGTCAAATCCACGATGAAGAAATGACGCATCTCCTCGAAGCCCGCGGCCTTCACGAGTATTTCGAACTCGCGCCTGTCCACGGCGCCGGCGTGGCCGGCGGGCGAGGGTTTGGGCCAGAAGTAGAAGTTGCCGGGGGTGTTCGTGACGATGCGGCAGGGATTGGCCCAGGTGTCCTCAATCATGGTTACCCGTTGCCGGTCCAGCAGCAGTTCCACGTCGATGCCCGACACGGGCGCGAAATTGAGACTGTTGAAAATACGCCCCCTGATGATGGGGTAATTGAAGAAAAAACCCTTGCGCGCGGCAACCGGTTCTTTCTTCCGCTTTTCATAATGCGGCCGCTGCACGGTGGTCACGCGTTCAATGCCCTGATGGATGAGGGTCACCAGGTCGGCGTCGCGCTGCAATTTTTCTATGTAATCAAGGTCCAGGTAGGCCAGCCCGCGGCCGGACACCACGTAGACGGGATCAATGCGGTTAAGTACGTAACAGGCCACATCCAGTTTGTATTCCTCGGCGATGGCTAATTCCTCTGCGGACTTCCTGTCGCTGTACTCCTTGAGTATTTCGTTGATTCGTTCGGTGACGACCTCCTCAAGAAGGTTGTGAATGCGCATGAAACCCTCCTCCTGCGCCGGTCAGCGGCGGAACTCATTCTGATGATATTTTCAAGAGATTGGTGAGAGCCTCCACGCATTCCTTGAAATCCTCCATGCTCTGCTTGAGCGATTGGTAATTGAGGCCCGTATAGTACAATTTGGTAAACACCGAAAAACTCAATTCCTTTTCCGCATCGGCCAGGATGATGTAACAGCCGTACTCATAGCAGAGTTTCAGCATTTCCTCCAGGCGCTGTTTCAGAAAGTCCGCCATTTCCACGGAAAAAAAGAACGTAAAGGAGATTTCCAGGAAGCGGCATTTCCGGTCGATGATCACCTCGCCCTGGAATCCTTCCTTGTTCTCAAAACCGGAGGTGAAGAGAGGTCCCTGAATCTCCTGCGAGAAAAACCGGTAGCCCAGCTCCTTGAAGAGGACCTTAACGCGGCGGATCCTTTCTTCCATCAATTTCGATTTCTTCATTCTCCCATCCATACACACACATTGCACCGGGTCCTCATGGAGCGGAACCGGCGCCTTATTTTCCCAGGCTGAGACGCTGGGCCAGAACCGGCGGCAAGCCCGCTGCAATAATCTTCCCCTGCGTCTCCTGTACGGCGTACTCCACCCGGTAAAAGGTGAAGATGCTGTCCTGGTCGTCGTAGACGCCGAAGGCGGCCCGTGCATCACCGTCCCGCGGCTGCCCCACGGAACCGGGATTTATCAGGTACGGCCTGTCTTTCTCCAGATAGACGGCCCCTTCTGTATTTAACAAATTCAGCTCGTTGTCAATAGCCAATGGCTGGTGGGTGTGGCCGAAGAAGCCGATCCGTGATGCAGGGTATTCGGCGGCCATGCAGGCAAAAGCCTCCTCCACGGATTCATTGGTGATCAGGTAGAGGTCTTCATCCTGGGGCGAGCCATGGCAGAGAAGCAGCCCGTCCTCTAGTGGCAGCGGCCCCTGGGGGAGCTCGGTCAGCCATCCCATGTCTCCGCTCTCCAGGGAGGACGCGGTCCAACGCACGGCATCGGCGGCGTATGAGTTAAAATAGTCAATGCCCATGATGCCGCAGACCGCCTTGTCATGGTTGCCCCGTACAATGGAGGCGGCGATTTCCCTGGTGGCGGCGAGGCAAGCGGCCGGATCGGCGTTATAGCCCACCACGTCCCCCAGGCAGAGTATCTTGTCCGCCTTGACCTTCTTGATGCGGGCCAGCACCGCCAGCAGCGCCTCCAGGTTGGAATGAATATCCGTGATTATGGCGTAGCGCACTCTTCGCTCCGGACTGCGGCTCCGGGACCGCCGCGTATGGGGTAAGCGCCCCGCTCACCTCCGGCGGGCGGCGGCGCTTCTGGTTCAAGTGTAACGAACTTTCATTCACGATGCAAGGAAGATGGGAGGTACTCATGCTTGATACGCCAGGGCGCGCCGTAAATATTTTCCCGTACCCGGCGGTTTATCCGGTGCACCTGTGTGATGATTTCCTTCATTGCCATCCGGCGGTTCAGGTCCTGGCGCGGACATGCCGCCGTCACCACCGGACACTCCAGGATGCGGGCGGCCCGGTGCACTTCCTTCTCTTTGACCTCGCACAGGGGACGTATGATCTTCAGTTTGCCTCCAAAAAAATCCTGAACCGGCATCATGGTGGCGAAGCTCCCGTGGAAGAACAGGTTCATCAGTGTGGTTTCTATAATGTCGTCCATGTGATGACCCAGGGCGATTTTTGTGGCTCCCACCCGGTCCGCTTCGTCGAACATGATGCGCCGTTTGTTGCGCGAACAAAGATAACAGTCGAACCGTCCCTTGAAGGAGGCGGGGAACATCTGCGCCTGCACCCGCCGGAGGGGAATGCCCAGGCCCTCCACGTAGGCCGTTATGCGTTCCGCCTGTTCCGGCGCCAGGGGGAATTCCTTCCATTCGATGTGGATGGCCGTCAACTCGTAGGTGATGGGCAGGCGCCTGAGACGGTGAGACAGGGCGTAACAGAGGGCAAGCGAATCTTTTCCTCCGGAGACCCCGATCAGGATTCGCTCCCCTTTGCCGATCATGGCAAAGCGGTTGATGCCGCGACCGGCTTTCTTGGTAAATACCTCGAGTCTTCTCTTGTCCGTGGCGGAGAGGGACGTCATGCGTGGAAGGGGTCGCTTTCCCGGCAGAGTCGCTGTGCGGCCGTGACCAGGTCCGGATCACGCCGCACCAGAAGGGAGACGGTGCGGAGGGTGCGGCCGAAGAAGTCGGCCGGCCGGCCGCGCCAGACGGTGGTTCCTCCGGGTACGGGATCACTCTCCTCTTCCGCCACGGGCAAATCGATCTCAAAACTCAGCGCCTCGGGTATGTCAATGATCACATCCGCTTCCGCCACCGGACGGCCAACCGCCGCACGCAAGCTCTCAGCCAGTTCGGCCTCCCGCCGGAGACAAGCCGCGGGATCGCAGAGGAGCCTATGGCCGGCGTGATCTTCCCGGAAACCGGTACGCAGGACGCTCGTGTACAGCCGGCGCGCAAAAACCTCCGTAATCATCGTGAAGGGACGGGAAGACCGCCCTGAGGCCAGTGCCAGAAGCCCCCCGTCAGTCAGGCGATACAGGCGTTCGGGCTCCAGTTCGCCGTCCCGCAGCGCCAGTAATAACGCCTTTTTGGTCATGGCCGTGGCCGTACGCACCGTCTTGTGCCAATACACCGTCTTGTACATGAGATATTTTGCAAAGAGAATATTTTCCACCGCGGTCAGGCCGTTCTGTGAAAGAATGAATCCGTGCTTCCGGTCGGCGGTCACCTGGCTCAGGAAAAAATCGACGTCCTGTATGCCATAGGGAACCCCGCAATAATAGGCGTCCCTGTTGAGGTAATCGAGCTTGTCCGGATCGAGGACTCCGGAAAGCAGCCGGCGCAACAGGGGTAGTTCCTTGTCCCCGTCCCCGCTCAGCCGTTCATCCACGACAGCCGCCGCTTTGCCGGCCGGCACGCCCACTTCACGGGCAATGATCCCGGTCGTTTCTTCATCGCGCAGGAGTCTTCCGGTCAGCACTTCATGGTCGGTCAATCCCAGATTTTTCAGGGCGTGCGCAAAGGGGTAATGACCCAGATCGTGGCAGAGCGCGGCGCAGAGATAGGCCTTTACCCCGTCCAGCGTGAACGGCATGTCCGCCGACTTCCTCACCAGAAACGTAATGAGTCGGCGGGCAATAT
>CAYQRT010000028.1:0-17075 GCA_964419695.1 uncultured Spirochaetaceae bacterium
CCCCTGGTTTTCCGTCAACGCGCTTTCCCGGCTGGACCTGCCCTTGACCGCCGGGTATTTCTCCCGGGTCTCGTTCGGCGGGGAGGCGCTGGTGGAGGAAGTGAACGGCGCCTTCGGCGTCAAGGCCACCCTGACGTTCAAGACCGGCTTCACCAGTAATTGGGAGTTCCCGTACCTGGATGCCAGCGCCTACGTTCGGGTGCTGGATAACATGAAGATCGTGATCGAGGGGCTGGACCTGCTTTCCCCCCTCCTCTCCGGCCCGCGCTACGCGCCGGAACCGTATATAGCTCCGGGCATCCGCGCCCGGTTTAAGATAGAGCTATCGTTATAAGGACCTTTGAAAAACCGAGAGCGCTTTTTCAAAGGCAACCGTGGATTTAAAAATTGCGCAGGCCGACCATTGGTCGGGCGAGCAATATCAAGGCGGATAATCTGAGAAGGCTCAACCTTCTCAGATTATCCGCAAGGAGGCCATAATGTTTGAACTGATCAACAAGGGCGGCATCATCATGTACCTAATCCTGCCGCTGTCACTCGTCGCTTTCGCCATCATCATCGAACGGCTTTTATACTTCCGGAAGATCAAGGTGGATGAGGACAAGATGATCAACCGGCTGCGGGTGACCATGGAGAAGCACCACTACGACGAGGCCCTGGCCATCTGCGAGTCCAACCCGTCGCCGGTCACCAACCTTTTGAAGGTGGGGCTGGAGCACAAGAAATACGGCCCGCAGATCATGAAAGACGCGATCGTGGACGCGGCCAACCTGGAGATCCCCCGCCTGGAGCGCAACCTCTCCGCCCTGGGGACCATCGCCAACGTGGCGCCGCTGCTGGGATTGTTGGGCACGGTCATCGGCAACATCAACGCCTTCGACGTGCTGCACAACATGGCGGCCGTGGGCTCGGATCCGTCCAAGCTTTCCGGCGACATCTCGGTGGCCCTGCTCACCACCGCGGCCGGCATCATCGTCGCCATCCCGGCGGTCATCTTCTATAACTACCTGGTGGCCAAGGTGAACCATATCATCATCCGGCTGGAAAACCGGGTAAACGCCATGGTGCTCCTGCTGACGGAGGGCAAGGAATGAAGTTCAAGAGAAGGCTCACCCCCAACGCGAGCGTCAACTTCGTTCCCATGATCGACGTGGTCTTCCAGCTCATCATTTACTTCATGGTGGCCACCACCCTCTCCATCACGCCGGGCATACCGGTGGCCCTGCCCGAATCCACCTCCTCCGAACAAGTGGCCATGACCAAACTGGTGGTGACGATCGTCTCCCGCAGCGAGATCTACGTCAACCGGGACCGCTACACCTTGGCCACGCTGGGGGACGCGCTGGCGCGTTCCGGCGTCAAGGCGCAGGCGGACGCCAAGGGCGTGGTCATTGAAGGCGACGGCGACGTCTCCTATACGCTCATGGTCGGGGTGCTGGACGTGCTGCGTTCGAACGGCTACAAGGTGGCCAATCTGAAGACGCGGCCCCAGCCGCGGGAGAAGCAATGAGATATTACACGGTCAGCGACAACCGGCGCCTGGCGACAAGCACGCTTATCTCGCTCGGCCTTCACGTGGCGGTGCTGCTCATCCTGACCATTTTCTTTGCTCTAAACGGCGTGCGTTCCCGGGACCGCATCGGCACCATCACCCTCAACCTGGAATCGAGTTCGCGGCCGGCACGACGGCCGGCGGCGGACAGGGAAAAGACGGAAGAGCGGGCGCCGCGGCCTTCGCCTTCGGTGACGCCGGCCCGGACGGAACCCCGGCAGCCCGCGCCCAGTCCGGCGGCCAAGACCAAGCCCACCCAGGCCACGGTCAAACCGACCACCAATACGGCCAAACGCACCCCCGCGCCCAGGAAAGATCCGGAACCGGCCGCCACGCCCACCCCCAAGTCGAATTTGGAGACCGGCAGCCTCTCCCAGCTGGATCAGATGATCAAGGAAAGCGAAACCAGCCAGGCCGTGCCCGCCGATGGGGGCGGTGGCGGCAGCGGGGGAGGATCTTCCGGGAACTCGCAATCCACCACCCGCTGGGACGACAACGCGGCGCGGGAACTTATTTCCCAAACGCCGCCAGTCATTCCTCATTGGGTCTCCGAACAAGGTTTACGGTTGAAGGTTCTCCTGTATGTGGAACTGAACGCCGACGGACTGATTGTGAGTTGTACAATACCTAAAACTGGTTCTTCCGGATATCCGGACGTGGACGCGGCCGTACGCAAGGCGGTCTTGCGCTGGAAATACTCACGCGGCGTGGGCGCGCAGACCGTCCGGGGGGTCATCACCTACTTCATCACGCCCAAGTAAGCCGGCCGTTATTCTCTTTAATTCGCCTCCACGCGCTCGTTGACCGCTTGAGCGGCGTGCGTCGTAATGTAGTCCGCGGTGAGTTCGCCTCGGTCAAGAATTCCCGTCACTTCCCCTCGGTGGAGTACCACCACCCTGTCCGACAGGCGCATGATCTCCGCCGGCTGGGAGGAGATAAGGATGATGCTCAGGCCGAGGGCGGTCAGGTCGCGCATGAGATTGTAGATTTCGCCTTTGGCCCCGCTGTCCATGTTGTGGGTGGGCTCGTTGAGGATAAGGATCCGGGGACCGTCAGCCGGCCGCCCGGCCGCCACCGCTCTCTGCCGCCGACCGCCTGTCAGGTGTGAAGACGGGTGGGCGGATGCAGCCGTCGGTGCGTCCAGCAGGGAGGTTAATTTTCTGATGGTCCCCCCGATCCTGGCGTCGGTGATCAAACCCTTGATGCTTTTTTTGGATGGCCGGGCCGGGGCCATGGTGAGACCCATGGGTAATTCCCTGATGAGTGGGGGCGCGTCGCCGGGTTCCGGCGTCACGGTCTGGTCGTGGGTCGTCGCGCCCGCCGGCGGATGGGCGCCGCTCTCCTCACCGTCACAGCTGATCCGCCCGGCCGCGACGCGGGCGGCGCCGGCCAGAGCCTGCGTCATTTCACTTCGTCCCGCTTCCCCCAAACCGGACAGGCTTACGATTTCTCCCCGGCGCACGTCGAAACTGACATTGGTGAAGTGCTCTCCCGAAATGCCGTTGACACGCAGCACCGCCTCGCCCGTGCGGCGCTGCCGGGAAAAGGCGATGCGGACCGGCTCCCGGCCGCCCATCAGCGCCGTAATCCTGCGCGCCGGCGCCTCTTTCTTCGTCATGGTGCCGATGGTGCGGCCGTCGCGCAACACCGTGATCCTGTCGGCGATTTCGAGCGCCTGGTCGCCGTTGCGGGACGCGTACACCACGGATATCCCGTCCATCTTTATCTCTCCGATAAGCCGGAACAACCGGCGTGATTCCGCCCGGCTCAATGATGAGGCCGGTTCGTCCATGACAATGAGCTCGGCGTTCCGCGAAAGCGCCCGGGCGATTTCCACCACCCGGCATTCGGCCGGATGTAGATCGCGTACCAGACGGTGGGGGTCCTTCCCGAGTCCCGCCCGGTCCAGCACCTTCAGCGCCTTTTCACTCATCGTCTTCCAAAGCACCAAACCCAGGCGCGCGTTCATGCGCCCCAGAAAGACGTTTTCCATGACGCTCAAGCGGGGGAGCAGGGATGATTCCCGGTGCATGAGGGCGATGCCCGCCCGCAGGGCATCGTTGGGAGATGTGAAATTCACCTCCCTGTCCCGGCAGTATACCTTCCCCGAGTCGCGCGTGATGATCCCTCCGATAATGCGCGCGAGTGTTGATTTACCCGCTCCGTGTTCACCCGCCACGGCGTGCACTTCCCCCCGGCGCAGATCGAAGTGCACGTCATGGAGGGCGATCAAACTGCCGTATCGTTTGCCGATATGTTCCAATGAGAGCAGCACATCAGTCGTCTGGTCGTGCATGACCGCACCCTCCGTATAAAGCGCAAAGGATATCGTCTTTACGACAATATCCTTTGCAAAAACAAAAGGAGAAAAATAAGGAAGAAGCCCTAGAGGCCAAAATCAGCCATATTATCTTTCGTCACCACGTCGGCCCGGGTATAGAGGAGTCCGGCGGGAGGCACTTCGCCGCCGACCAGGTAATTGTACAATCTGATCACGGGATCGTGCCCCTGGGCGTAGGGATCCTGCCCCACGGTGCCGTAGATGACGCCTTTCTTCACGTATTCCATGGTCTTGTCCACGAAATCGTAACAGATGATCTTGATGACGCCGCCCTTTTTGGCGTCCTCCACCGCGGCGGCGGCGCCGAAAGGGCCGCCGGCCGTCACGTAGATCCCGATCAGATCGGGATACGCGTTCATGAAGTCCTGGGCCTGGATGTAGGCGATGTCCGCCTTATCCGTGTTTTCCACCACGCCCACGATTTTTATCTTGGGCGCGTATTTTGACATATAGTCCGCGAACCCCTTCCGGCGCAATTCATGAGCTTCCACCGCAAAATAGCCGGTGATGATGCCCACCTTGCCGCCCTTGCGTCCCAAGGCCTTGATCATGGCCCGGGCGGCCGTTTCGCCCTGCAGGTAGCTGTTGGCGCCCACGAAGAAAAGGCGCTTGTTGGGCGTGGCCGTTTCGGAATTGAAGGTGGCCACGGGAATCCCCGATTCCACCGCCCGGTTGATGAAGGGAACCAGTCCTTCCTCGCCGGCGATGGTCGCGATGGCGTCGTATTCCTGGGCCAGGCCCGCGTCAATGGCGTTGCCGAACACATCGGTCGTATGCTGATCGCCGGGGATGACCCAATCCACGGTGCAGTTCTTCTTCGCCAGTATCTTGCCCGCGTCAATGGCGCCCTGTTTGACGGCGATCCAGAAAGGATTGTTTTCCAGCCCGATGACCATAATCTTAAGCGGCCGGCGGGGGACGGCGGCCACGGGTTTCACCCGGCCCTCGTTCGGAGGCGCGGTGAGGACGCTGTCAAAAGCGGGGCCCCGGGGCAGCTCTTTTTCCTCCCGGACGGCGCAGGCCGTGAGGAATACCTGGACCAGCGCCGCCATGGCAATGACGGCAACGGGGCGGACCATTTTCCGGGGATGGTTCATTTCGTCATCTGACGACATGCTCCCACCAAACACTGTTTTGGCCCATAAATCCTTTGGAATTATACGCAGAATTTCTTGAATTTTGTCTCATCCTGAAATTCGCGCCGTGACGGGGGGCCGGAAAAATCACGCGGGTGCGCCGTTCCCTGCCCGTGTGTTTTCCTGCCTGGGCGCCGGTGGCGGGCCGCCTTACATCGTTTGTTTTTTCTTTTTGTTGAACATGTATATGACGGGCGAGGTCGCCATTTTCTTGCGGAATTCGCGGGGAGAGACTCCCTCGATCTGCTTGAACACGGTGCTGAAATAATTGGAATCATTATAGCCGATGCTGAAGGCTATGTCCGTGATGGACTTGGCGGACGTGAGGAGCAGTTCCTTGGCCTTTTGAATGCGCAGCATGTTCAAATAATTGGTGAACGTATAGCCCACGTCCCGCTTGAAAATGCGCTTGAAATGGGACGGGCTGACGCTCATCTCCTGGGCCACGTCGTCCACCATCAGCTGGTAGTGGTAATTGTTCTCCAGGTAAACGCGCACCTTGTTGATGATGTGATGGCTGTTCGGCGCCTTTTTTATGGTCTCCACCAGACCCGCCTGCAGCTTCATCACGTTCAACAGGTTCTCTATCGAGATGGCCGCGTAATCCGCGAACGCCTTGAGGTGGGTGAAGTCCAGGTCCGTGAGGGTCGGGTCTTGCCCGACCGCCGCTACGGCGATGACGCCCAGTATTTTCTTGTTGACCTTGAGGGGAACCGCGATCAGGGAGTTGATGCGCGGCAGGCCGGCGGCGGCGCAGGCCGCGAACGCGGCGCCGCTTTCTTCCTCTTTTATAAACACGGATGCGTCACGGGCCACCGTTTGGCCCAGAATGGTTTCTCCCGATTGTATCGGGGTGTCGAGGAACCGATCGTACGCGTTCTTGCGGCCGTCGGTCGGGTCCCCGGGCAGGCGGTAGGGGGGCGGGAACAGGCCGCTCACGGCCTCCACCCTCAGGTACTCGTCTTTTTCGTCAAGCATAAGGATAGCCGCGGCGCTGGCGTTGGTGTCCTCGACCGCGGAATCAGCGATGAGGGTGAGCAGCCGGGGGATGTTCAGTTGGCTGGAGACCGCCGAGCCCATGTGCGTCATGAAGTCGAGCACCGAGTCCACATTGCTCTTCAAGGTTTTTATGAATTCATTGTAATCCCGCGACAATACCTCGAATTCATCATTGGTGCGTATGTTGAGTTCCGTGGTGAAATCCCCCCGGGAAACCCGCTCTATGGACTGCCGTACCAGACCGATGCGGTCCGCGATGCGATGGGCGAAGACCCAGGAAAAAAGCAGTGAAAAAGTAACGAGCAGCACCGATGTGGCCGCGGCGATGATCAGGTTCTGGTTTCTCCAGGCCGCGATCCTGTCGCTGATGGATTGGGCGGAAAAGGTGAGTGTGCCGGTGAAGATCACCTGGGATTTCTGAAAATTGAGAATGAGCCTGTTCAGCTCGCTGAGCTGGTAGAATTTTTCCCTTTCGTCTTCATTCGTGTAGTAATTCCCGTACAGGAAAAGCAGGGAGCGTTGCGAGTACGGTATTCCCTTGGCGATATACATATCCAAGTGTCTTTTTATCTGGATCAGATTTCCCTTGATCATCGACCATTCCGAGCGGATGATGGCCAGCTTCTTCCGGATGTGTTCGCCCGTGGCCTGCAAGATATCGGAATCAATCACCCGGTTGAACGACATCTCGAAGTCATCAATGGCCTTGCTCCATCCCACCGCCATCTCTTCGATTTTCCAGTCATTGATAAGAAGGTCATTGGTGAGATTGACCAGCTTGAGCCAGTCAATACCGAGGAGGATCGTTTCCTTTTCCTTTTCGGCCAGGATGGCGGCCTGGCTGCTTGTATAATAGAAGAGGAGAAGCACCAGCACAAAGCTTAACAGAATAAACAAAATCAGGAACGTCAATTTTGTTTGGATTCTCATCGCGTCATGCTATCCATTTAGGGGATAATGTTCAAGGAGTCGGCCGGGCGTATTGTTCGCGACTGAATGACGGGTGGCGCGGATGACAGTCGTGATGATGCCGGTGTTACGCGACCGAATCCTCAGCGGCGCGTCTGGCTTCATTCCTGGCCGCCTTGCGTTCCGATTCGGTGCGCATGATCTTGCGCAGGCGCACGGCGTCCGGGGTCACCTCCACCAGTTCGTCGTCGTTGATATAGGCGATGCAGTCCTCCAGACTCATTTTAACGGGCGGGGTGAGGATGATGTTTTCGTCCGAGCCCGCGGCGCGCATGTTGGTCAGTTTCTTGGTGCGGCCGGGGTTGACCACCAAATCGTTCTCGCGGTTGTGTTCACCCACAATCTGGCCTTCGTAGAGCCGGGCCTGGGGGGAGATGAAGAGTTTGCCTCGTTCCTGCAGGCCCCAGAGGCCGTAGGCCACGGACACGCATTCCTCCATGCAGATCATGACGCCGTTCTTGCGGTTTTTAATTTCTCCCGCGTACGGTTCGAAACCGGAGAACATGTAGTTCATGGTGCCCATGCCCTTGCTTTCGGTCATGAACTCGTTGCGGAATCCCAGAAGCCCGCGGGTGGGTATCTTGTAGACCAGGTGCACCAGGCCGTTCTCCTGGCGCATGTCTTGAAGAATGCCCTTGCGCGCGCCCAGCCGGCCGATGATGCCGCCCTGATACTGTTCGTCCACGTCGATATAGAGCTCCTCAAACGGCTCGAGCAGCCGCCCGTTTTCCTTTTTAAAGATCACTTCCGGCCGGGTCACCTGGAATTCGTAGCCCTCGCGCCGCATGTTTTCTATCAGGATGGAGATGTGCAGTTCGCCGCGCCCGGAGACCTTGTAGCCGATGCCCTGTTCCATGGGCGCCACGCGCAGGGCCACGTCGTTCAGGATCTCCCGGTAGAGGCGCTCCTTCAGGTGCTGGGACGTCACGTATTTGCCGGACTGGCCGGCAAAGGGCGAGTCGTTGGGAATGAAGTTCATGGAGACCGTGGGCGGGTCCAGCTCCATGAAGGGCAGGGGGCGGGGATCGACCGGGTCGGTGATCGTTTCCCCGATCTGCGCTTCCTCCAGTCCGGCCAGGGCTACGATCTCGCCCGCGCCGGCGGATTCGGTTTGAATCATCTTCATGCCGTCAAAGCAATAAATCTTGGTAATGCGCGTCACGGCCGTAATCTCCGCCCCGCGGCAGCCGACCACCTCCCGGTTCACGGTGAGCCGGCCGGAGCTGATCTTGCCGATGGCCAACCGACCCAGGAAAGAAGAATAGGAGAGGGAGCTCACCAGCACCTGCAGGTGGCCTGAGTCTTCACCCGTGGGCGCGGGAATATGTTCGAGCACCGCGTCGAAGAGGGGGACGATGGTGCCTGAGCGTTCGGCCTGGTTCAGCGTGGCGTAGCCGTCGCGGGCGGAGGCGTAGATCACCGGAAAGTCCAGGCTGTCGCCCGAGGGATCGAGTTTCATGAAGAGTTCCAGCACCTGGTCCAGCACCCAGGGGATGCGGGCCGCCGGTTTGTCGATCTTGTTGATCACCACCAGGATCTTGAGTCCCAGGGCCAGAGCCTTGCGCAGCACGTAATGGGTCTGGGGCATGGGTCCCTCGGCCGCGTCCACCAACAAGAGCGCTCCGTCCACCATTTTAAGCACGCGTTCCACCTGGCCGCCGAAATCGGCGTGGCCGGGCGTGTCCACAATATTGATGCGCACGCCCTTGTACGCGAACGAGCCGTTCTTGCTGGCAATGGTGATACCGCGCTCGCGTTCCAGGTCCAGGGAGTCCATCATGCGTTCCGCCACTTCCTGGTTGTCGCGGAACAACCCGCTCTGGCGGAACATCTGGTCCACCAGGGTGGTTTTGCCGTGGTCGACGTGCGCGATAATGGCGATGTTTCTGATATCCTTTGGGCTCATGGCCGATCTTCTTTCTTCCCGGGACGTTCTGAGGGACGCTTATACCGATATACTCACTAGAAAACTACTATAATCGGAAATGCTGAAAAACAATTGATTTTCAGCGTATACCTGTTATCTTGAATTGTTCCTTATTAACGAAAGGAAGGCTGGACATGAATCTACCGAAAACCGGGGTAAAAGTCAATCGGTAGGTCTCCGGTACGGTCTGGCCAAGGGGGAAGAGAGTGCCTTCTCCCGCGCCCATCCTGACAATCAAATTCCCCTGCCGACGGTTTATGAGTAACTTCAAAGGGGAGGTCGATGGCATGGAACTCTATTCCCTGCTGGCCCGCTACTATGATGACATCTTTCCTCTGGATCCCGCGGTCGTCGGATTTATCCGTTCCGCGTGCCCGCCGGGCATGCTTCTGGACGTGGGCTGCGCCACCGGCGCCCTGGCCGCCTCTCTATCGGGCGGCGGATACGCCGTGACGGGGATTGATGTCGATCCCGCCATGATTTGCCTGTCGCGGGCGCGGGCGGATCGTCTGGGCGCCGTGTGCGGCCGGCTGGATTTTCTGGAAACCGGCATGCTCAGTCTGGATGCCTCTGTACCGGCCGGGAGTTTTGATGCGGTCACCTGTTTCGGGAACACGCTCGTCCACCTGCCTGACGCCGATTCCGTGACGCGGTTTCTGGAACAGACCCTCACCCTGCTCTCCGGGACCGGCGTGCTGCTGCTGCAGATACTCAATTACCGCTTCATCCGGGACGCCGCGGTACGGGCGCTGCCCGACATCGATACCGGCGCCTTCACCTTTCGCCGCGCCTACCGGGAACGGCCGGATGGTCGGCTGGATTTCTCCGTCACCTTACGCGAAAAGGCGAGCGGTGTCGAATACTCGGACGCCGTTCCCCTGCTGCCACTGCTGCCGGAAGAACTGGACCGGCTGCTGGCGGCGGCGGGTTTCACCGAACGCAGCGCCTTCGGCGGATTCGATCGGCGGCCCTTCGATCCGGATGCGTTGGTGCTTGTCCTGGAAGCCCGCCCCGGGCGGGGTTGACCTTGTACATACTCCGATGATTGTACTATACTTTAGCCGGGCATGATGCACACCCCCGTTTCAGGAGGATGGTATGGCCGCTATCGAACTACGCAATGTCTCCTTTTGTTTTACCCCGCCACCCCCGCCGCTGCTCAGGTTCGGCCCGCCGCCCCCGCTTGAGAAGCCGTTTGCCCTAAGGAACATTGATCTCCGTATTGCGGACGCCAAGAGTACGGTCATTCTGGGCCCGTCCGGGTGCGGCAAGACCACTCTCCTCAAGGTTATTGCGGGCCTCTTCAGGCCCGACTCGGGCCAATTGTTTTTTGACGGCGAACCGATGAACAGCGTACCCGCGGGGGCCCGGCGCATCGGCATGGTGTTCCAGGATTTCGCGCTGTATCCGCATATGGACTCGGAAGCGAACATAACGTCTTATTTTCTCTTCCGCCGACGGACCCGGGAACTGGACCTGAAAAAAAAGGAGCTGTTTGAGCGGACCAGCACCCTGCTGGGCGTGGACATCGCGTATCTCCTGCGGCGCAAGCCGCCCAAGCTTTCCGGCGGCGAGAAACAGCGGGTGGCGGTGGGCCGCTGCATCACGCGGGAGCCCCGCGTCTTCCTCCTGGACGAGCCCTTTTCCAACCTGGACCGTGGCCTGCGGGAGAAGTACCGTCACTCATTGAAAAAACTGCTGGAGTATTTCCGCATCACCACCGTCTACGTAACGCACGATCAGGTGGAGGCGGCCCTGCTGGCGGACGACCTGGTGGTCATGCACGAGGGACGTGTTGAGCAGGCGGGCCCGGCGCGCGAGGTGTTCGACCGGCCCAAGAACAAATTCGTGGCGGGATTTCTCTCCCTCTCCTCGGAGACCGTCCCCATCAACTTTCTGGACGGGGATCTGGTTTCACCCGCGCTGGCGGGTTCGATCATCGGGGTACGGCCGGACGACATCGACATGGTCCCGGAAGGAAAAGGCGATATCCAGCGCGCCATCGTCACCGAGGTGCGTCCGCTCATGTCGCACGACCGCGTGCTCCTCTGCGCCGACCATCGGGACGTGCTTCTTCACGCCAAGATTACGGCCAACCCGGCTCCCGTACGCGGGGACACGGTGAATCTCGCGTTCGCCCGGTATTTTCTCTTTAACAAGATCACGGAGCGTTTCGAAAAAAAGGTAGAAAACCTCACCCACCGAACGGCGTGAGGCGGCTCGCGGGCGGCCGGCCGTACCGGGGCGGCAGGGAACGGTTGTGCCGGGGCGCCGGGAAGCGGATTTCCTACAGGGAGTTTTTCAGCCGGACGAACCTCATGAATTTTAACTCACTCAACATGAAGGCCTTGCCGGAAAAAGGTACGTGACAGGTCATGGTGTACTGTTCGGTCAGGCGGCTCAGTTCGTCTTGATCCAGATAACGTTTTCGGATGACGTAATTTTTTCCGGCCCGGGTGGTACGGGTCTGCAGGACGGACCGGGCGTGACGCGGCGCCCTGTCCGCGCTCCAGGCCGAGTCGATGAGCAGCAGCCGTCCGCCGGGCCGGAGGATTTCCTTGATCGTCCGGAAAAGGATGGCTTCCTCGTTCAGGGTCAGATGGCTCCAGAGAAAACCCAGCAACACGGAATCGAAAGCGGTCCGGGGCAGATCCACGGCGAGGATATCGGCCTTCACGTATGTTGTTTTTCCTTCAATACCGGCGGCGGCTGTTTTTTTCCGGCATTCGTCCAGCATGCTTTCCGCCTGATCCACCAGGGTGATGCGGCGGCAGGCGGGATGGTAGAACGTGAGCCAATATCCGGTGCCGCAGGCCAGATCGAGGTGATCGGGACCGACCAGGCCGCCTAAAAGGCGGGCCATGGCGTCGGCGTCGTGCTGTATTAGCGCGGTAGCATCCCGGCCGGCCGGCCGGACGCCCCGGTAGATCAGCTCATACTCCGGCGCGACGTCCTCATAATAGCGGCGCATGCTCCGGTTGACGTCGCGGTCGCTCGGTTCCAATATTGTTCCTTACCCCCCGCCTTCAGTTCAAGAAAGGTCGATGTTTTCACCAGCCGGCTAGAGCACCAGCATCACCGACAGGCCGACCTTGACGCCGGCGGTGAAGCATATCATCGGTAACTGCGTCGCGAATTCTTCCGGCGGCGGGGAAACCGGGTAATTGAAGGGCAGGTACATAAAAACGCCGATGCTCAGCTGGACGGGCCCGAGGGTGACGATATTGAATCCCCCTTCCGCCCGTAAAAAGAAAAAACCTTCGGCGCTCAGGGCGCCGCTTCCCGCTAGACGCCGGACGCTGCTGACATTGAAGGCGTAGCCGAGACCCATCGACCCGTAGCCGCCCACCCCGTTGACGAACAACCCCGCCGATACCGGCAGGAAAGCCAGGGTCAAGTCGTAGGTATCGGTTCCGGTGGACCGGTAATTCCCATTGTAAACGGACAAGTAGCCAATTTCAATTCCCAATGCCAGGTTCTGGAGCGATCCGTAAGACGCCTGCAGCAAGCCCGAAAATCCGCCGGCGTCAACCGGCGACGGGCCGTTTTCAAACATCAGGGGAAGACATCCGCCGAAAGCGCCTGACGCCCTGACGACGAGTACGGGAGTGTCGACGTCCGTGTCGGCCCGCACGTCCTGCGGGAAGGCGGACGCCGTGACAAGCGTTCCCAGGATGAGGGCGATGAGTGATCGATAGGCCATGTTGTTCTCCTTCCGAGCGCGGTTTCCTGAAGGGAATCACCCGCGGTTTTCACTCATTGTGACACGGCGGAGAGGTTTTTGTTGCGGATAGTTCGCGGGGAAATGCCGTTCAGTATTCACGGGTGACGGACGCGCCGCTGGAACGCCGCGCCGGACCCGTCTCCGGCCCATAGGTGATCCGGTACACCGCGCCCCGGCTGTCGTCGGAAACCAAAAGCGAACCGTCCGTGTACACCCGGACGTCCACGGGCCGGCCGCGGCCGGGCAGGTTCCGGAAGCCGTCGGCGAACACGGTGTAGCGCACCGCTTTGTTGCCGGATAGTTCCACCAGGGTGACGCGGTAGCCGATGGGGGTGGAGCGGTTCCAGGAGCCGTGTTCGGCGATGAAGATCTGGTTGTGGTATTTTTCAGGGAACCGGTTTCCCGTGTAGAAGGTCATGCCCAGGGCGGCCACGTGCGGTCCCAGTTCCTGGGCGGGCGGCGTGTAGGAGAAGCCGGCCGGGACGACGCGTATGTCGGGATCGCGGATCAGGCGGCCGTGAAAGTAAGGGAAGCCGAAGTGGAGGCCGGGACTGGAAAGGCGGTTAAGTTCGTCCGGCGGGAGATCGTCTCCCAGGTTGTCGCGGCCGTTGTCCGTGAACCAGAGCTCGCCCGAACCGGGCCGGAAATCGAACCCCACCGTGTTGCGGATGCCGCGGGCGATGATTGCCGGATCCGATCCGTCCCGGCCCACGCGGCGGATGGTGCCGTACACCTCGTCCTTCCGCGTGCAGACATTGCACGGCATGCCCTGGGGCAGGTAGAGGTTCCCGTCCGGTCCGACGCGGATGTATTTGAGGCCGTGATGGGTGTCCGCGGGCATGTGTGAAAAAACGACCGTGGTCTTGACCGGTCCGGCCGTACCGGCCGGAAAATCGACCCGGCTGACCCGCTGGATTTCGGCCACGTACAGGGAGCCGTTGTGGAAGGCCACGCCGTTCGGGGCGTTGAGTTTCTCGAGCAGGGGCCGGACGCTTTCCGCGCGGCCGTCGCCGTCCGCGTCGCGCAGGGCCCACACTTTGTCCCCGCGTGTACCGACAAAGACCGTGCCGTCCGGGGCCAGGGCGAGTTGGCGGGCGCGGGGAATCCGGTCCGCGAACACGGAAATGTGAAACCCTTCCGGCAGGGTGACGGAAGCCAGGGGATCCTCCGGAAAGGCGGTGCATAATACGGTGAAAGCCAGATAAAAGGCGATCGCTTTTTTCATATGAACATCCTTTACAGGCTGTTGAAAAAGCGGGACCCTTTCAACAGCCTGTATGGTGAAGATAGCGAAATACGGAGGGTAGGGGAAGCGGCGATACGCCCTGACTCCTTACCAAGAGTGTTGCTGCGTCCATCGCAATCTTCGGGGCACTATCAAAACTAGAGGTCGAGTTTGGCTTTTATTTGCCCGTACGATTCATCAGCTGAAACGGTAGCGTCGATCGTGATTTCCTTGCCCATCCTTTTGTAAAATCCGAGCAATGGTTTGGTCTGGCTGTGATAGACGGACAGCCGGTTGTTGATCGTTTCCAGGCTGTCGTCTTTCCTGGTGATGAGGGTTTCACCATCAGCGTCGCAAAGCCCGTCACGCTGCGGCGGGCTGAAGTAGATATTGTAGATCGCGCCGCACGCGGGGCACATTCTCCGCCCGCTCAATCTCTTTCTCACCAACTCATCATCGATGTCAAAGTAGACGGCCGTGTCTATCGGATCGATCTTTTCCCACCTTTCGGCCTGCACCAAGGTCCGGGGAAACCCGTCCAGCATATAGCCCTTTTGGCAATCCGGTTTTTTCACCCGTTCCTCGACCAGCGCGATCGTCAGTTCATCGGGCACCAGCTCTCCCCGTTCGAGAATGCTTGAGACCTTGTGGCCCAATTCGGTCTTGTTCTTGATCGCTTCCCGGAAGAGGTCGCCCGTACTGATGTGGACGATGTGATACGCGTTGAACATGATTTTCGCTATCGTTCCCTTACCCGCACCCGGTGCCCCGAAAAAAACCAGCTTCATGATTCAATCCTCCATTCATTGTGCCGTCTGTCCGACGGTATAGCGGATGATCCAGGTTGTCAATAACGCGGCGATGAGCAAACGGAAATGCCGCGCGTGTTTCACCTTTTTCTACCGGTGGAGACTATTTTTTCTTTTTTTTCTTCGGCTTCGTTTTGGATTTGCGCTTCTTTTTCTTTTTGGTTTCCGGTTCCTTGAAGGGGAACTTGTACTGCGTCAGGCCGAATTCTTTCTGCAGGGCAAGCATCTCCCCCTGTACCACCGGATCAATGGGCACACCGATTTTGAGGCGCTCCTTTTCAGCGTCGTATTCCTTCTCTCCCGCGGTCCAGATACGGTCGCGGCCCGGCATCTTTTTTGACTTACGCAATCGGCGCAGGATGTCGCCGGAGGTTTTCTTGAAGGCGGCCGGTTCGGTGAAGGCGGCCACGTCGATGGCAATGAAGAAGTGCCCCAGCTTGTGCGGTTCACGCCGGCCGTTCCGGTACCCGGAAAGCGCGGTCAGGAAGGCGCCGCCCTGGAGAGCGGCGGAGAGGATCTCCACCACGGTGGCGTAGCCGTAGCCCTTGTAGCCCGAGGTCTCCTCTCCAATGCCGCCCAACGGCACCAGGGCGGCTTCGCCCTTGATCAATTCCTTAAGCACGGTCTTGGCGCCGGTTTTGGCTTTGCCCTTGCTGTTGATCACCCAGCCCTTGGGCAGGCGCTTGCGCATCCGGGCGTAGACCTCCACCTTGCCGCGCTGAATGATGGAGGTGGCGCAGTCGATGAGGAAGGGAAATTTTTCGTCCGTGGGCAGGCCGATGGTCAGGGGATTGGTGCCCAGCAGGTTGTCGACGCCGAAGGTGGGCGCCACCGAGGGCCGGGCGTTGGTGCCGGTAATGCCGATCATGTTTTGCTTGGTGGCCATGAGCGAGTAATAGCCGGCTATCCCGTAATGGTTGGAATTGCGCACGGCCACCATGCCGGTGCCGTACTTTTTGGCCTTGGCGATGGCCAGGGACATGGCCTTTTTGGCCACGACCTGGCCCATGCCGTCGTTGCCGTCGAGCACCGCGGTGGTCGGTCCCTGGCGGACGATGTCGATTCTGGTGACGGGGTTGATGATGCCGGCCTTGATCCGGTCGATGTAAATGGTTTTTAACCGGCCGATGCCATGGGAGTCGATGCCGCGCCGGTCCGATTCTGAGAGCACCTCGGCGCAGACCGCGGCGTCGGCCGCCGGCACCCCGGCCTTCCGAAAGACGTCTATCATGAACTGCCGGAGGATGTCCAGTTTGACGCGGGGCAGGTCTTCCACACTACGCTCCTTACGGGACGGCGGGGAGTAAATTCCACCGCGCCCTCTTTTCATTTCCAGGTCCTTGATAGTATATTGTGTACAGGACGGGGCCGGGCGAGCATACGCCGCTCACCCGGCCCCGTCCCGTATGCGGCTCCCCGCCGCTTAAACCTTTTTACAGTTTCACCAAGACCGGGTGATGACCGGGAACTTCCGAAAACCCTGGATACCAAGGAATGGAGGTTTTTAGAAGTTCCCTTTATGAAATCGACGGTGACATCCATGATACCGGAAGGAGTATGAAATGTCAAAGCATGAATTTAAAACCGAGGTAAGCCAGCTCCTGGAACTCATCATCCACTCACTCTATTCCCACAAGGAAATATTCCTGCGCGAGTTGGTTTCCAATGCCTCCGACGCCCTGGACAAGCTCAAGTATCTGACGTTGACCGACGAGGCGTTCAAGAGCCTCTCCTTTGAGCCGCGCGTCGACGTGAGTTTCGACAAGGAAGCCAAGACCCTCTCGGTGGGCGATTCCGGCATCGGCATGAACTCCGATGATCTGGTGGAGAACCTGGGCACCATCGCCAACTCCGGAACCAGGAAGTTCCTTTCCCAGATCAAGCCCGGTACGACCGTAGATTCCAACCTTATCGGCCAGTTCGGCGTGGGGTTCTATTCCATATTCATGGTGGCGGACAAAGTGGAGGTGCTCACCCGCAAGGCCGGGGAAGAGAAAGCCTGGCGCTGGACGAGCGACGGCAAGGGAGGCTTCGACATTGAAGAGGCCGGGCGCCCCGGTTCGGGCACGGACGTCATCCTGCATCTGAACGAGGAGGGCCTGGAGTACACCGACCGTTGGCAGATCGAGTCCATTATCAAGAAATATTCCAACCACATTCCCTTTCCCATCTTCCTCCACTACACTGAGGAGAAGGACAAGAAAAAAACCGATAAAACCGAACAGGTCAACGCCGCCTCCGCGCTCTGGAAGCGGCCCAAGAAAGAGCTCAAAGATACGGACTATGCCGAGTTCTACAAAACCATCACCCACGACACCGAGGACCCCTTCCACGTGATTCACACCCACGCCGAGGGGACCTTGCAGTACACCACCCTCTTCTTCATTCCCAAG